>CAYXWE010000452.1:0-4162 GCA_964468145.1 uncultured Pleurocapsa sp. | reverse complement strand
GCGGTGGGCTTGCTTTGTGGAATTATTTTACTGTTCAACGGTTGGCGATTAGACCCGATTTTGCAGTTTGGTCAGTTTTTGCTCACGGGGACAGCTATTTTCTTCGCTTTTGAAAGTATTAGAATGCGTGGAGTGGCTACCGAACAAGCCAGACGCAATACCCCAACTGTAGATCGCGATCGCCCCGTTAGTCCCAATCGAGTCTACACCGAAGCAGAAGTAGATCGCATCGACCCCTACGACAGTCCCTACGATAATGTTTATGAAGGGGCTGCACCAAACTACAGCAGCCCCAGATTGCGAGGTTACGACGATCCCAGCCCCCGTCCTGCTCGCCGTTCGGATTCTAGAAGACGAAGTACTACTACTGATTTTAGGGACGAACCCAGACGCAGACCAACCCGCAACCGTCCCGAACCGCCCGAACGCATCGCTCGAAGAGGCGCAGATGTCTATCCGAACGAAAGACCTCCTGAAAAAAATAATCCTCCCCGCCGTCGTCCTAGCAAGCCATCGATAGATAGTTACGACGATTGGAATCCTAGAGATGAATGGGCAGAAACTCCCCGCAATGCACCCCGTTCTCGTCCTACCAGAGAAGCACCCTATAGCGAGCCAACACCCCCTCCTACTTCTAGACGTAGACCAGGCCCTGCCGATCTCGGTAGAAGTTACGAACCAGAGGAAGATTATGGTGGAGGTAATTCGGGCAGAGATTATGATGCCAATCCCAGTGGAAATTATGGCAGTGATGATTTCGATCGCGACTTGGGTAGAAATTATGAACCTGAAGATGAAAGTATCCCTGGCGACTATGTAGTTGATTATCAGCCAATAAGCAATGCTGGTGACTATTCAGACGATGGCTATGGCGATCGCTCTGATGATTATGACACCGATGATTATGATAATTATCAATCCGAAGACGATCTCTCTGATGATGAGTATGGCGATTATCCCAGTCGCCCAGACAATCGTAAGCCGATCGATTTAGATTGATTGGTAATAAAATCAGGCGTTGCATTCGGTTGGGATGATGTTCACAGAGGAATGGTATCAAAATGAAAGCAGTGAAGGAGAAGTTTTATCCATGCTCGAAGCATCTGTTCGCATTTAGAATAACAAAGAGTTTTTCTCTTAAGACGATCTAAATAGTGCCTTAGTCGTGTATTTTCTCCTTCAACTAAGCGTCATATACGTCTTCGACACCAAATGGTCGCAATCATTTAAATATCCACGCTCTGTATACTCATTAATGAATTGGCGATCGCATTCAAAACAGATGGTAATTTTGTTTTCCTCGGCGATGACCATTTTTACGAATTTTATTTGACTGACAGTTAGGACATTTCATTACTCATTATTATCAGATCGTCCCTACCGGATGCAACGCCTAAATTTTAACAGCGTCAATCAATAAGTTAAAAAAAAAATAATTTATTCTTACTTATTACTCATTACTTAATGACGAGTTACTTGGCAGCACAAAAACTAATGTTTTCCACCGTAAATTTCGCTCACCCTTGTTTAGTTTAGCCATGACTTCTACCATACATCAAATTGCTGGAATGAGAATTATTTGGCTTAAAGTTCTGCTTGGTTAAGAGGGGGGAGTGAACGGTTACTACCCGACTAGTCCGCCCAGTTAGGGTAACTCTTAATACAAACTAAATTTACAGTCAATGTCGCATTTGTCTATAAGTTTAGTAACTATTTAAGGATGGAGCGAGCCATCGGGTAAAGTTGCGCCTGTCAATTTAACAGCGGTAATTTTGACCATGATTTTGTTACCAAAACCAACTTTTGCACCACTCAAGTTTGCGCCACTCAAATCCGATCCGCTAAGGTCTGCACCAATTAAGTTAGCTTCTTGAAGATTCGCTCCCCGCAAATTGGCCTGGAGTAAATTAGCTCCCTTAAGATTAGCCCCCTGAAGGTTAGCATTTTCTAAGATGACTTTATGTAGAAAAGTATCGCTCAAGTCTGAATATGATAAATCAGCTTCTGATAGATCTCTACCTGCAAAATCTTTTTCTTTAAAGTTAGATCTGCTGAGATCTGCCCCTTTTAAACTTTTACCATAAGGTCTTTGATAGCTGCTAGATGGAGAAGGAGCGGAGTTAGTCTCTTTGGTTGAGGAGCGAAAATCTTGATAGCCATCTCTACCATTACTTTGACTGGTGCTAGAATTGCCAGACGTATAGTATGCTCGATAATCCCAGGGTCTACCAGGTTGGGGAGTGCGAGGCTGTCCCTGGTGGGGACGACTGTAGGGGTTCTGGCGATCGCTTTGTCTTGTCTGTTGATAAGAACTATTAGTAGAATAGCTTTGACTGTAATTTTGACTGCTATTGCTATAGCTACTTTTAGGGCGAGTGCTGTAAGCTCGATTGCGAGCATACTGGGAGTTACTTGGGTTTTTAGCCTTAGCTGCCCGCTGGGGGGATTTACGATGATAAGAACGCAAAGAATCCCGCGCTTCGTTAATTTGTTGCAGCTTTTCTACTGATTTTTGGACTAATCTTTCATTATCTTGGGGGACGCGGTCGGGATGCCAGATAAATACTAAATCTTTATAAGCTTGGTTGACTTCTTCTAGGGATGCACCAGGTTTTAGCCCCAAGACTTTATAGTGTTGTTCTAGGTTTTGAATCACTATGGCAATCCTTCCTCTACTGTTACCTAAGTTTTACTTCAACTGCGCGAGCAGCGATCGTGCCTAAATTTACCAATTTATCTTAATTTTAGAATAGGTACCTCCCATCACCTTAACTCTAATAATTTCTTATTATATGTATTAATTTATTTTATGTAAGCTTTTAATTCAATTTGCAAGACCCAGCTGGCTTTTCTATTAATTATAGTTATTAATAATTCTGGCTTTTATAACGTCTGGTAGATCTATCCCTACTTTCAAAATGTTGGATTACCCAACTTTATAAGCAAAAATTTACTTCAATTAGGCAAAATATCGATCGCCTGGACCAACAAGCAGGAAGTAATAACGTTGTCGAACTACACGGCAGAATCGATCGCAGTAGGTTTAGTATTGTTTTGTATATTAAGTAGCTCAACTTCAATGGAGTAAAGTTTGTAGCAAACCCTAAAGGATTGAAGAGCATTCAATACCTATGGCTTTAGCCATCGCGCTTGAGCAAAATCTATTTTGCGTTTAATAAAATTAAGCTACTTATTGCATCAAGCAGATCAATTTGGTATCTTGCGCGACTGTGCCAGTTTAAAACCTGTAATGTTACCGATAAAATGCCCGCTAAAGTGCTACACCATAGAGTAAGTGTGTCGAGTGTGTAGGAGGCTTACGGAGTTGTGTCCAGTAAAATTGTTACGATCGCCAATCGATTATTTACAGCTGCTATGTTAGTCGCTTTACTTATTGCTTGTCAAGAGATGCCAGAAAATGATAATTTTGGCGATCTTCAGCTAGAACTATTATCTGAGTAAAATCGTTCCTGACCATCAGTCAATCGAGTTTAATCAAAAATTCAATAAAAAAGAGAAAGTAGCGATCGGGCTATACTTTCCCTCTAATTTATTGATTGACTGACAATCGCAGTAACTTACTTGTGGCTTATTCGTTACGGTTACGATCTTTAGTTAAAATAGTGCTAGCAAGCTTTTCTGGTACTTTTTGCAAGCGATTGTGTTCCCAGTTTAAAAAACTAACTCCTAAAGTAAGCGATCGCAACTCGACAATAAAGTTTTGCATTTATGCTTGGGGTAAATAGCCCGCGATCGAATCCCATCCTTTCCAGCTAGGGATATTTTCGTCACCCAAAATTTGCCTTCTGCGTCCCGTAATTAACGGGACTTAAACAATTTTAGTATCTAAAATAAGATAAAATACTATTGCTGATTGAGTTTCACATCGCCTTAAATAGCGATCGCCAACCATGAGAGAGACCACTCCCGCGCGGACATCTCACGGTGGCGAATTCGATTCGCCACCCGTGTCCTTAGCTATGCCCCCCTGTTTCGATAAATGGTGTAAACGCTTTGATGATTTACTGAGAACAAAAGCTCAAAAAAAAGGATTCAGACATTATTTAGGAGGGTTATTGGGAGAAAGCGAGCGCAAAAACCTATCTCAGATGGCAAGAGATGCGGTAGAGGTCACATATCATAAATTACATCATTTTTTAAC
>CAYXWE010000451.1:0-4165 GCA_964468145.1 uncultured Pleurocapsa sp. | reverse complement strand
GAATTCAACATTAGCACGGGGTCTTTTGACTTTGTGATTAGTTTCGACAATAAGTGATGTCTGAGTCATAGTATCTTGTTAAGTTTAGAAGTTGAGTAAGTTGAGCCATAACCCTAAATAACTCTATTTTCTGAAAGTACTAGCGGTCTTAGCAGTTATATTAGTATTTAAGTATTATATTTTTCTCTAAGAAGATCGTAGATAAAATAAATACTCTTGTAAAGGTATAAGCAGTACAATATTGCACTGCTTATACCCAAAGCATACCATATATATACTGATATTTAGCATAAATAGTAGTCATGATTTAAATTATAGTTACCTTAGCTTTATTAGCTATACACAGTAAAAGCCAAAAAGAAAGACCCCTCAACTAAATTTAAAGCCGAGGGGTATATTGATTAACTATTATCTTAATTAACCTTTAGCTTTTCTGCTATTAGAATTGCTAGATAATGTTCTGTTGCTGTTAAATCTATCTTTGTTGGGCTTATTAGGATAGCCCATTACTGCTATTGCTTTAGTTGTCATATCTTTATTCTAAAAAAACTAAACTTTTAAACTGATTTCTTGTTGAGAAACTATGAATCTTATTAAGTTTTTTCATTGTAAAAAAGCTCTAGCAATAAGACTGCGATCGCGATCGCATATCAATCGCGATCGCATATTAATTAATGATGTTCTAAACCAACTGCATCTCTAATATTATCCAATCCCTTTTCGTTTAATTTAGCCAACAAGCCAGACAAGATATTACTTACCATCCAAGGGCCTTCGTATACCCAACCAGTGTAAACTTGCAGTATATTCGCCCCTGCAATAATTTTTTCCCAAGCATCTGAGCCATTAAAAATACCACCGACACCAATAATCGGTAATTTACCTTCAGTTTCTTGATAAATAAAGCGGATAACTTCTGTAGATCTTTCTTTTACTGGCATACCGCTAATTCCTCCTGCTTCATCAGAGATGCTGTTACCTGTTTCCTTGAGAATTTTTGTCTTCAGGCGATCGCGACGAATGGTAGTATTAGTAGCAATGACACCAGAGAGATTATAGTTAGTTGCCAAGTTTAAAATATCTTTAATATCTTCCCAGGATAAGTCGGGGGCGATTTTAATTAAGATTGGTTTACCTTGGGTATTAGCTTCTTGTAAGCCCGCTAGTATAGGTTCTAACTGTTCCCCTCCCTGAAGCGATCGCAATCCTGGGGTATTAGGAGAACTAACATTAATCACAAAGTAATCTGCTACATCCTGGAGATATTTAAAACTACCTACATAGTCTGCTGCTGCATCTTCTAGGGGTGCAGTTTTAGATTTACACAGATTAATGCCAATGGGAATTTTACGGGGTTGTCGTTTCCAGGTTTGCGCCAAAGTATCCGCCATCACTGCTGCACCCAAATTATTTGCACCCATGCGATTGAGTGCTGCTTTATCTTCGGGGAGACGAAACATACGGGGGCGGGGGTTTCCTGGTTGAGAATGGAGAGTTACCGCCCCCAATTCGGCAAAACCAAAGCCAAAACTACTCCACATTCCTGCTGCTGTACCATCTTTATCAAACCCCGCAGCCAACCCAAAAGGATTATTGAAATCTAATCCCCATAAACTTTGCTGCAAACGCTTGTCTGTCACGCAAAAAGACTTTTCTAATTGTTTAATTGCCAAACTACCCCATACAGAATAACGATTAATCTCCAAGTTACTCAACGTTTTAAGCATCTGACGATGAGCGGTTTCTGGATCGCTTTTAACAGAGGAAAGTAGTAGGGGATAAAAAGGCTTAGTAAAATTGAGCATTATTTCTTTAGATAACTAATTAATTCTCCATTGTCAATTCTCGTTGTAGTTTCTCCAATTCTTCGCGATCGCGTTTTAATTCCTGTTCCAATTCTTGTAATTGTTCGCGACGGGTTTCAATCTCTAGGGAGCGACGATTTAATTCTAAATTCTGGGCGGTTATTTCCTGTCGCCATGTTTCAACTTTATCTTGTTCGGTTTTAATAAACTGAGGATTAATCGCATTCTTGGTTAGATGCTGTTGCAGAATACTCAATACCCATTCTTTGGCATTTTGAATGCTAGCGATCTGTTGATTTTTATCCATTTCTACCAAAACCAAAACTCCGTCGCACAAAGAACTTTCCTTGGTCAAAAGTAAAGTATCGGAGTTATCTACCGACCAAACATATTCCGATTCTTGACGTGCGAGTAGTTGTAGCCGTATTTTCTCTGATTCAGAATCAACTTCAACTTGCGCTAAATATAACATGGCTTACATTATCGAATATCGAAGATTATAAATTTAATACGTCAATAATGCTATCGCAGCCAACAATCTCAACGCTCCTTTAATATATCTGCTAATTTCGATAAAAATGTACCAGGGCGTTTAAATTAAATTTCGGGGTGGTTATGAGGGGCAATGCAACCGTCGGGAAGCAAAGCAACAGAGAGAAAAATAGAATAGTATTTTACCCGAACCCGACGAGCAAAAGTTGGCTGGCGATCGATTATTTCATGAATTCTGACTGGCATAACACTGTTGTGGGGGAATGCCCACCAACTACCCTGCTGATAAAATTCATCTTGATAACCATTTTCCTGGCACCATCTTTGGCACACCGCAGCAGCAGCAGCCTTTATATCGGGGTAAATTACATCGGAGAGATATTGGGGTTGATTCATCTTTGTTGTCTGTTATTGACTGCAAAATCGCGATCGCATTTTGGGGTTTTATTCATTTCCTTTATCGTTGAAAATATTTATGAGAGACTATACAATCATGTTGATTACACAAATAATCCTCAAAATAAACTTGAATCAGTGCAATTTCTATTTTTAGGTGAAACAGTTAAAGATTCTACAAAAATTGATATTCCTAAAAGAGAAATTAGTGCTTACCAATTTTGCGAACTCAAGACAGCTATTTCAGTGTTGTGTATTCATTCCCAGCGCAGATTACAAAGTTTAACGCCTTGTTTAAACAACGAACAATCTATTATTTATCTGGAAAATGGGCAACCAATCTAATTTTCAATCTGACAGATGTATATTCAAAGGTGGGTAAACCCCACCCTGCTTGCTATCTTAAACTACTTCAATCTATCCAAACGTTCCTTAAGTATTTCTGCTTGTTTCTCGGCTTCAGTTAAGTCGTTTTTTGCCCCTTGAATCACGCTGTCAGGGGCTTTATTAACAAAGCCAGGGTTATTCAAACGTCCAGACAAAGATTTAATATCCTTCTCTACCTTATCCAGTTTCTTCTGTAATTTAGCTCTTAGTTCGCCAACATCAACCAAACCAGTCAGGGGAATCAATACCTGTACCGTACCCGTTACCCCTGCGGTTACTTGCCCAGGATCTTCGAGGGAGTCAGTAATAACTAGTTCCCCTACCTTGCCGATATCTTTGATATAACCTTCGGTAGATTTGAG
This sequence comes from uncultured Pleurocapsa sp., assembly GCA_964468145.1. GTDB lineage: Bacteria > Cyanobacteriota > Cyanobacteriia > Cyanobacteriales > Xenococcaceae > Waterburya. Next base: position 723 of record CAYXWE010000451.1, on the reverse strand, counting down.
CAATTCAATTTCTTTGTCGCTGTCAGTTTGCAGGATGACTTTGATTTTTTCTCCAGGCTTAATTACTGACTCCGCCCGCAAGTTACGGATAGTACCGATAACATTAAACAACAAGCTAAAACTTTGTTCTAATTCGGGGTTAATTAAATTCTCGGCAACTTCGGGGTAAGTTTGCAAAGCCAATGTTTCTTTTCCTTCTGCTTTAGTCAAAGTTTGCCAAATCTCCTCAGTAATATGAGGCATAAAAGGATGAAGCAGTTTTAGTATCCCATTGAGGATATAACCCAATGTTTGTTGGGCTGTTAAACGAGAAGTAGATCCCTCATCTTCCCAAAGACGAGTTTTAACTAATTCAATATACCAGTCACAAAAATCATTCCAGATAAACTCATATAATCCTTTGGCAGCTTCTCCCAAGCCATAGGATGCGATATTGCTGCGGGTTTGGCTAACAGTTTGATAGAAACGAGACAAAATCCACTTATCACAAGATTCCAAACTAGCAACATCTGCTTGTCCTAATTCTTGGGGAGTCTTACCTTTGAGATTCATCATTACAAACCGCGAAGCATTCCACAGCTTATTAGCAAAATTACGGGAAGCCTCGACGGATGCAGATTCTTGTTTCTTCCTGTCGTAATCAAAGCTAATATTTTGTCCCGCGCCGACAACTTTAGTAATTAGGGTATAGCGCAAAGCATCCGCACCATATTTATCGATCAT
>CAYXWE010000450.1:0-4167 GCA_964468145.1 uncultured Pleurocapsa sp. | reverse complement strand
ATGTATTTCGAGCTTTAAAAAGCTCGTTCGGTATCCAAAATAGATATTTTGTATTTGATTTAAGTTTCAATTAATAAAACGATAAAAAAAAGATAATTATCAATTAAATTTAGTTTAAAACTAATACTGCGTAGCAAGTTTAAATAAGATTCAATCTGATAGATTTTAGATGACCGAACGTTAGTTAACTGTTCAAAAATGCGATCGGTCAAAATATTGCGTGCCTCGTTCCAGCTAAGATAGCTAACTACCAAGGCAACCTATCTCATCCCGAAGCGGTAGAGTTCTTCGATAAGATGAAGCAAGAGAAAAGTTTTTATAGCAACTTTGGGGCGTAACTTTAAGCTATTTTCTTTTTTAAATAAACCAGTTACAAATCCCGAAGTTTTTTCACCATCTACAGCAAAATATTCTGGCGTTTCACTATTTCGCAAGCGAATCACTCTTAAATCTGGAAATTCTTCAAATAGTGGATCATTTCTTTCTCCAAACGATAATCCTTGATTAGATATTTGTGTATCTTGTAGCCAAGACCAGGCTAAACGAATATTTTCTGCTTTGCAATAAAGTATTGTTGGTTTATTTCTTAGCTCTTTTGTTTTAAGAGTTTCTTGTATAAAGGTTCTAACTCTGCTTTTTCCGTTATCATCATTTCTCCAGTTTTCGGCATCATTAATCGTAGTTAATGCTTTGCGGTACGGTATCCATCCATCACCACCAGGAAAAATTGCTTCTATTTGTTGAGAATCAGAACATATTCTCACCATCACAGGCAAAATTAAAGATTGGTTATTAATCGTAGTCTCACCTGTTTTATTGACTAGCCATAGTGCTACTTCATTAATAGGAGTTTTAGATTCTACGTTACTTAATTGAAGATTAGAAGGTGCAATTCTAACTCCTAACTGTCGTAATAAATCTATCAAACTAGTAATTGCTTTATGTTTATAGCTTTTTCTCTGTGGAGTAATAAACTTACTAATAAAGCCTAATTGAGCAAATCCTAATTTGATTGCATTTTTTGGATCGCACCAGGGAGTATATCTTCGATTAGTAAACTTATAAATTTCTTGACCATAAAGTTCGATCCACACTGCTGTATGTTCGGCAATATTATCTGTATTAGATCGAACTATCTCATTGATTTCGCTAATTCTTTGTTCGGTAGCTTCAATGATTGTTTGATTATCTGGTCTTTCGCCAATAGATAAATTTAATCTATTTGCAATTCCTCCCATTTCTTGAGTTTTAATATTAATCGTTAAGCCTTCATCAAAAGGATAACTACCACTTTCTAATTGTGGAATACCCAAACAATATTGAATAGCCTTGAGACGATCTTGCAGATTATAGTCTTTAAAATGCCACAGCCAAAGAGTTAGATTATTAATACCAGAATCGACAATAGCAGTTCTTAGCTTTGCTTGCCATTGTTGCTGTTTTTGTTCAAATTCTTCTTGTTCGGCTGCAAATTCATTTTCTCTATCTTCTTCTGACTTTGGTGTCAGTGCTTCTAATTCTTTTTTGTGCTTTTCAATTAGCTGTTGTTTTCTAAATTCGTACTCTGCTTGTGATTCTCTTTTTTTCTTTTTGCAGTTTCTTAATTCAGTTTCTTGAGTTTTGATAAATTTTTCTCTTCTAGTTTCAAACTGTCTTTCAGTTTCAGGTTTCCGTTTTACTATTGGTTGGTCAAAACTTTTTTTGGGTTTTGCTAAATCGAAGTATTGCTGAGACTGTTTGCCAACACTATAAGTTTCTCGCTGATATGATATTGTTTCAAAATGGTCTTTAACGAAGTCAATATTTTTGATTTGTTTGTATAGTTCTTTAACATTCAAACTCGGTAATCCTTTTCCTACCTGATGCTGTGGTGTCATTCCCTCTTTGAAAACAACCCCAACAGAATCTTTAATTTCATTATCATTATTTTGATTATTAGAAATGCTTTGTAAATATGCTGATGGATTAGATAGTATTTCTTGCGGTGTAGCAGATAGTGTATTTAGTTCCGATAAAAGTTGAGTAATTCTATTTTTACTTTTCCAATTAGGTATCCATTGATTTTTCCCATCAATTGTTTGCCGATACATCTTCATAGGATATGAGATAAAGCATTTACTGAAATTATTAGGATTGACTGCTTTTCCCCATTTTAAATTTGCCAAAATATAGGCATTACTTGAATGGCTATGAGAAAGTTGAGAATCAGTCGTACTCAACCATCTCCTAATTCCTGGTTTGATATGTATTTCGGGATAGGGTTGATAGGGTATAGTTTCTACTTTGATGGTTAAAAATATTGAGTAATAGTGAGTTTCGTCTTCTATTGTTGCCTTAATTGGATTCCAAGATATTAATTCTATAGGTTGAAACTTAGATGAGGTGGTGCGATAGAATTTTAACGGTTGACCGTTCACTGTAAAAGTATGTTCTGGTTTGGTCAATTCCGCAGCCAAAATATAGGGAAGCAAGATGAAATCATCGCTGCTTAAATCTGCTGTACCGTTTAAATGATTATTAAAATTACTGTTATACGATACTGTTTTTGGCGACCAAATTAAATTATCTTCATCAAAAAAGTCTTTAGCTATATCTCTCTCATCAGCAGAAATACCTTCTCTTCGATTACTGGTTGGTTGTTCGGGAAATTCTAATTCAATCCAGTAGTTAATAATTGCTCTAATGTATCTTGTATCTATAGGTTGAGGACTGTAGGTTAAATAGCTTCCTGAATAAGATGATAGTTGACCGATATGTATTAAACCAGAAAGTAATCTTAATACTTGATAAAGAGACTTAAAAGGTATAGTTGTTCTATCTACAGATTGTCTATTACGTTGTGCTGTTAATAACTTGAGATATTGTAAGGCATTCTCAGAGTTATCGATCTGTAATCCATAATAAGTTTGAGGTTGCAAATTAGCTTTTAATTTCAAAGCCAAAGCAGAAATTGTTTGATAAACCATAAAAATTATTCCTTATAATCAAATATTTACTGTAGGTAAACCAGATACGCCTTTTGTGGTTGCGATCGCTTTATAAAATGGATCGTACAAACGCCGTACTATTAACTTTTCTTGCTGCGGTAGATCGGAATCATCTTGAAAATATGGATGTAGCAAATGAGCGATTCCTACTAAAGTGCTAGTCGCTACCGTATCGGTTTCGCCATCATTCTTAGCTGTATTGGGGGCAAATTTAGCATCGCACCAAAATACTTCTGCGTTAGCATTTCCCCTAATTAAACGCCCAATTACCTGCCACAGACAGACAATAATGTCCCAATAAACAGCGTTGCGATCGTTATGTTGTTCGTCTTGTGGTAAAGTTCTCAATCTAATAGAAAGTTGTAGCCAATGTCGCCATTTTGCATAAGCATCATTACGAAAGTTGTTACCTAATTCTTCTAAAGTCGCGCCACTAGCATTTTTGTAATTATCGATCGCCCAACGATTAATAGAGTGAATGGCATAGGAAAGATCGTCAGGACTAGGATGGGGTAAAACTAAAAAATATGCTGCGCCAATCGCTGCTTTTCCATCTATATTTACGATATTGTGTCCCCTTTCAATAGATTTTAATGGTGCAATCAATATTTCTTCTTTTCCCGTAGCAAATTCCTTTGATTGCCCCCGTTGTAAGGATTTATCTTTATCATCTTCCCACTCGTTAAGATGTTCGTCATCGCGAGATAAAGGAATAACGCGATCGCCCCAACCTAAATTTTTGAGATGTTCGTAAACTGTATTAACTTGAGAATAGCTATTGACTAAAATTAAAATTTTTCTACCGTTTAATTGTTGTAATTTTTCTTCTAAATAATTTTCCTCTACTAATTTGCTGACAATTTTTCTGAGATTATATTCTTTCTTATCTCCCGTACCAGAAACAGAAATAGGCTTTTGTCGATCGTCATAAAAAGGTAAGAATTCTGAATCAATTATTATTTCTTTTTCTTCTCTTGGGGCAATTATTCCCGATACAGGAACATCGACATGAAAAGCTGAAGATTCACCTGCCCAACTCGTACCAGACATCATTAATAAATGAGGAGGTTTGAAATTATCTCCTTGAAACAAATTAGGAAAATTAGTAAATAGCCAACGTCCTACTCCAGTACAACGAAAAACCTGTAAACTTCCTAACGGTTCGCTGTATGATTTAAGA
>CAYXWE010000449.1:0-4167 GCA_964468145.1 uncultured Pleurocapsa sp. | reverse complement strand
CCATGGTATCGCATTTTATTTAAACTACAGATTCGGATTGAGGTTTAGCAAAAATCATTCTACCCGCAGAGGTTTGCAGCGAAGATGTCACCACTACCTGTACTTCCCCACCAACGCTATCGCTTCCTTCTTCTACTACTACCATTGTGCCGTCTTCTAGATAGCCAATACCTTGTTCTGGTTCTTTGCCCTGCTTGAGTATTTTAAGCTCTAAATTATCTCCAGGGAGATAAATAGGGCGCAACGAGCGAGCCAGATCGTTGATGTTCAAGATCCGAACTTTTTGCAGGTTGGCAACTTTACTTAGGTTGTAGTCATTGGTGAGGAGAGTGCCATTGATTTCTTGAGCCAAATGAACTAACTTAGCATCCACAGTTTCAATTTCTTCGTAGTCTGCACTATTGATCGCAATGCGATCTGGATAGTCTTGCTGCATTTGGTTAAGGATATCCAATCCCCTCCTACCGCGAATTCTTTTTTGGGAGTTACTAGCATCAGCCAGATTTTGTAACTCCTGAAGTACAAATTGAGGAATCAATACCTGCCCTTCCAAAAATCCAGTTTTCAATAGTTCTTCCACTCTGCCATCGATAATACAGCTTGTATCTAGTATTTTTGTTGGCATTGCTTCGAGGGTGCCTTCAGCCACCAACATCGATTCGATACTATTGGGATTAATTAGTCGCAAGAAGGTTCTTCCATGAGTATCTGCCAAACCAATACCCAAATAAGAAAACATTACGCTACCTAACACCGCCACTGTGGGTTTAAAAAAGCTCAACTCTTTGGGAATGGGCAAAAGAAACATCGGCGCGAGCATAAGATTAGCCACGAGTAAACCCATTACTAAACCAATCGCTCTGGTAATGATAATTTCGATTTGAGTATTGCGGATTTGACGTTCTAACCGACGATAAGTAGTTTGTACTGCTACGCCAATGCCCAAACCAATAATGGTGGCAAACCCAGCAATAACGAAGCGCAAGGCTTCGATGTTGGATACCCCTTCTAAGATATCGGGCGGAAGCAACTGTAACCCATCAAAACCGATGTTTACTGCTGCAATGATACAAATGATAATTATGATGGCATCAACCATTGTTTTAGTTGAATTTTATGATAGGGAATATATTTCTTCTTTACTGTAATAAATTCTTGGTGACTGTGTAAAAAAAAAAGGGTAGTTCTTAATATTGTCTTGGCTAATTTGATTTAGCTAACTGATATTTAAAAGCTATGTGTAGCCATAGTTTTGGGAATCGTCTAAATGGTAACCGAATCTTAAACAAATCTCTAAAATATATTTATTTAGTCATTGGTTATTAGTCATTGGTTAAGAAAATGTACGAGTTGTCAAATTACGCTCTTCAAGAATAAGCTCGATCGCAAATGAGAATTATTTTTATTTGCGTTACGAACCTGTAACTATTCGCCACGGTTGTAACTAATATTATTAAGAGTTCCATATTTTGAAAAATGCAGCATCATCGATCGCATTCTATTACCCTGCAATTTATCGCCAAGTTACGCCAGCAAGTTCGATTAGAAGTACAAAATAATTGGCGCGATCTTACTTTACTCAATATAGTTAATCTCGATCGCAGTTTAGCTCTAGTCAATCTCGATGAATGTCAAACTGCAGAGGTTAACGACAAAGGATATCTTGTTTTTCCCAAGGGAAGACAGGTAAGATGGTTAGCTCAAAAGATTGTTATTCCTAGCACGCTGGAAGACTATCCAATATCGAGTTTAACTTTACGTTTGGTATTGACTTGGTGGGCGGAAGATGCGCGAGTCTTTATTAACGGAAAGTTGGTTATTGAGGGGGATTTATTTGATTCTTCTGCACGAGTAGTTATTACAGATGATGCTCAACAGGGAAAGGAATATTTAATTGCTATTTGTCTGACTAGTCCCAATCATGACATCGGGGCATTAATGCGATCGCATTTACTATACGAGAAGACATACTTACCCAATAATATCGATCCTGGTTTGGTAGCGGATGAATTAACTATCTTGTATAAATACCTGAAGCAGTTTCGATCTGAAGATATACAGGTACTAGAAGATGTATTAAATAAATTTAATTGGCACAATATTAAAAATGCTGACGGGTTCGCAGACGATTTACAAAAATTGCGATCGCATTTATTACCTTTAGCCAAAGATATCAAACAGCGTTGCTTTAATTTACTCGGACACGCTCATTTAGATATGGCTTGGCTGTGGACTACGGACGAAACCAAGGAAGTAGCCCAGCGTACTTTTAAATCTGTCTTTAGCTTACAACAAAACTGCCCCGCTTTAACTTTTGGTCACACTTCTCCCGCACTTTATGAGTGGATCGAACGAGATAACCCAGAGTTATTTCAAGAGATCGCCAATGCAGTCAGGTTAAATAAATGGGAATTGTTGGGGGGAATGTGGATCGAACCCGAAACTAACTTGGTTAGCGGGGAGTCGTTGATTCGACAATTAATTTACGGACAACAATACTATCAAGAGAAGTTTGGGGAGATTACTAAGGTAGCGTGGCTACCCGATAGCTTTGGCTTTACTTGGCAACTCCCCCAGATATTAAAGCAGTGCGGTATTGAATATTTTGTCACGGGGAAATTGCACTGGAATGATACTACTAAGTTTCCTCATGGCTGCTTTTGGTGGGAGTCTCCTGACGGCACAAGATTACTCACCCTGATGTCTCCCCCCAATGTTACGGGGGTAATGGATACTAACCCCATTACTATGACTAACTACGCCCTTGATTGGGAAACTCAAACGGGCTTGCAAGATATATTTTGGCTACCAGGGGTGGGCGATCATGGGGGAGGGCCAACTAAAGATATGTTAGAAGTTGCAGATAAATGGCATCATTCCCCGTTTTTTCCTGAAATTAAATTTACTAAGGCGATCGATTATTTAAACAGAATTTCGCGATCGCATACTAAATTTCCCATCTGGCAAGACGAACTATATTTAGAACTTCATCGCGGTTGCTATACCGTTCGTGCAGATCAGAAAAAATATAATCGCTACTGTGAAAGATTACTTTATGAGGCGGAGTTGTGGTCGAGTTTCGCAATCTTGGTTTGTGAGGACTGGTTCGTAGTGCAGCCACTATTATCCAATATAAACATTTTTTCACGAAAAGAAGGCATTTGTCAAGAACTTATTGAAACCGCCTGGAAGAAAGTTTTATTTAATCAGTTCCACGATATCCTACCAGGAACATCTATTCCCGAAGTATTCGCCGAAGCCAACCGAGACTGGCAAACAGCTATAGATATAGGAGAAGGCTTATTGAATGCGGGTTTAAATGCGATCGCTTCAAGTATTAAATTGCCCGATCCGCCTCAAGCCAATGCCAAACCAGTTATTGTCTTCAATTCTCTTAATTGGTCGCGATCGCAAGAAGTAACTATTGAAGATGAAATCTTACAAGATGATAGTTTGGATTTCTGGATTTTAGAAGGGGGTGTATCTAACTCTATAGATTCAAAATATATTCCTGTTGGGATACATAATGGTAAGCTAACTTTTCTAGCACAAAGTATTCCTGGAGTGGGGTATTGTTTGTATTGGTTGTGTTGGTCATTGAAACGAGGAGAGGAGGAGAAGGGGGAACAAGGAGAGAAAGAAAACTTTGTCTTAGTAAACGAGCATTTAAAAATAACTGTCAATCCACTTACTGGTAATTTAGATAGTATTATCGATCGAGAAAATAATTTTGAAATACTATCAAGGCAAGGTAATAAATTTCAATTTTTTGAAGATAAAGGACAATATTGGGATGCTTGGAATATAGATCCACAATACGAACAAAAGCGATTGCCAGATCCAGAATTAAAATTAATTAAATGGATTGAATCTGGATTAAATAAAGGGATTAGAGTAGTTAAACAATTCAATAAATCGACATTTACTCAAGACTATATATTAGAGCGTGGTTCTCAGGTTTTAAAAATAGTCAACCAAGTAGATTGGCAAGAAACTCATGTAATGGTCAAGGCTGCCTTTCCCTTAAACATATCGAGCAATACAGCAACTTATGAAATACCATGCGGAGCAATAAGTAGACCGACTCAACCCCAAACAAAAGCTGAAAAAGCCCGGTGGGAAGTATCCGCATTAAATTGGGCAGATATCACCAATAAAAAGCAAGAC
>CAYXWE010000448.1:0-4174 GCA_964468145.1 uncultured Pleurocapsa sp. | reverse complement strand
TCCTTAGCCATTGGTTTAAAGCAGCTTCACCCAGACTGGTCGATAATTTGCCTCGATAATCTCCGTCGTAGGGGTTCGGAGTTAAACTTACCCAGGTTCAAAGCATTGGGGATTGATTTTGTTCATGGAGATGTACGTTCGACTGACGACCTAGATCCTCAAGTATTGCAGGTCGATACTATTATTGACTGTGCTGCAGAACCTTCTGTCTTAGCTGGTTTTAGCTCGCCACAATATCTTTTGAATACTAATTTGGTAGGTACAATCAATCTCTTAGAATTAGCTAGAAAAACTAATGCCAGCCTGCTATTTCTTTCTACCAGTCGCGTCTATTCTATTGAGCCATTATCTGCCCTGAATATAATAGAAAAAGAAACTAGATTAGAGCTTGCAAAGGAGCAAACTACCCCAGGGATATCTTGGGAAGGTATCAGCGAAGACTTTTGCGTAAATAGCTATCGTTCCCTTTATGGTACGACCAAACTCGCTTCAGAACTTTTGATTGCGGAATATCGACATTCTTTTGGGTTAAAGGCAATAATTAACCGTTGTGGGATTTTAACTGGCCCTTGGCAGATGGGAAAAGTAGATCAAGGGGTAATTGTACTGTGGATGGCAGCACATTATTTCCAAAAATCTTTAAAATATATTGGCTATGGCGGTACGGGAAAACAGGTGAGAGACTTTCTTCACATCCAAGATTTATTAAGATTGGTCGATTATCAATTGAATAATCTTGATACCCTCGATGGAGACGTTTTAAATGTCGGTGGAGGAAGATTCAGCAATCTTTCTTTACTAGAGATGACTCATCTATGCCAAGAGATAACGGGAAACAAAATCGAGATCGAACCCGTGAGTATTCAACGACAGGGAGATATTCCCATTTATATTACCGATTGCGATCGCATTACCCAAAAAACTCCATGGCAACCCGAAATTAAACCAGAGAAAACTTTTGTCGATATTTATAATTGGATCGTTCGATACGAAGATAGCTTGCGTCCAATTTTATCTTAGATACAACGCTAACTATTTTATGGACTCGGTGGTACGGCAATCTTTACTGATTCGAGCATCTCATTTTCTACGATATCAACAAAATTATCGTACTGTTCTAAGTCTGCTTGATAGGTAATGGTATAAACGCGATCGCCTTTTATCGTCCAAATTTGGAGGTGTTTTGACTGCAGGTTATTATCTGGATTGATACTGGTATAGATAACTTTGTGAGCGTTTCCCCCTGCAAACTGCACTGGGCGAGAGTCGGCAATTTTACTCTGAGGTAGTTGAGTAATACCATAAACAGCATTCGTTGTGTATTCTTCTAACGAACTTGTCTGGACTAGATCGACTTTAATGGTTACTTCGGGGGGAATTAAAAAAGATTGACTATCTTTATCTTGAGGAGTAAATTCGGCAATTGTCCCCTCCCCTGGCTGGGTTTGGTTTAGCTGCCAACTAAATGGATATTTCATTTCCATGTTATGTTCGTCGCTGCTATAGAGAAAAGGAAACTCGTCTTGTTCTGCTTCGTAGTTACCAGTGGTATCTGGAGTTTCTTGAAAAGAACTTTCTGACTGCCAATAGTAATATCCACCCCCCAATAAACCAACTATTACAATCCCCGCACCGATAATAGTTTTAAGATCGAACAATTTTTTTCCTAATTTTAAACCTCTAACAGTTTTGAGAGCTTCTGTAGCTGATGAGTAACGCACTCTCAAGTCAGTCGCCACCATGCGATCTATTACCGTAGCTAATGTCTCATCAACCGAAATTAAATTGTGCCAAAGAATATTTTCTGTCTCGGGATCGAGAGGAATATCTTTTGGTTCTATACCAGTCAGGGCATAAATCGCGATCGCGCCTATGGCATAGATGTCGCTGGCTAGTTTGGGACGAATACTTTTTTGTTCTGGAGCCATATAGCCTTCTGTTCCAATCGGCACAGTCAATTCGGTTTTTCCTTCAGCATTTGCCATCTGATTGTTGAGTTTTTTGACCGAACCAAAATCGATTAACATCAACTCGCGATCGCTGCTGCGTCTAACGATATTGGATGGCTTGATATCTTGATGAATTACTTTTTCTATATGGGCTACCTCTACAATTTCTAAGATTTCTCTCAATAAAGCGAGGGTATCCTCTGGCAACCATTTTTTTCCCTCGCCTAGTTCGATTGCTAAATCCGCACCATCAATATACTGATGTACTAAGTAAAATTTATTCCCTTCGCGGAAATTGGCAATTAGATTGGGAATGCGATTGGATTTACTTAAAATCTTTTGAATTTTAACCTCTCTGGCGAACAGATATTTTGCTTTTCGCAAGCTGAGGGTATCTTGAGCCTTTGGTTCAAATTGTTTGATAACAAGTTTGGTATTGTTTGCTGTTTGACGTTCTTCGGCTAAGTAGGTTTGACCGTGTTCTCCCGATCCTAAAAGTTCCAGGATGTAATAGCGTCCATTGAGAGTTTCTCCAATCATTATGCTTTTCTACCGTTTAACCAGATAACTTTTTATCTAACCATTTCTTTCTTTTTTATAAAGATACCAAATGGGTTCTATAGCGGGTTCGAGTATTTTTTCTAGCCAATCAGCAAATTGTGGGTCAACAGAAATGCGATCGCGAAAGTCTATTTTCATTCTTTTTTGAGGTAAATCGGCTGGAGATCTATGGGTTAACAGAAATAAAATAGTTGCGCCAAGACTGTATGAGTCTAAAGTAAAACGATTGCTATATCGTCGTTTTATTAAAATTTAGTTATGTGGCGTGTAAATTTTTAAGTAAAATATCTTGTAGTTAATTACACGTATCTAGTTAGATAAATGACTAAAGAATTATGTCCCTGCCGAAGCAATAAAAAATATCAATATTGTTGTGGGATGTATTTATCGGGAAACAAAAAACCAGAAACAGCAGAGAAACTGATGCGATCTCGTTACACTGCTTTTACTAAAGGAAACATTGATTATTTAATAGCTACTCTCGATCCAGAAAAAAGGAGAGAACAAGAAAGCCAGGAATTAACTAAAAGCGTTAATAACACTCAATGGTTGGGTTTGACTATTATTAATACTCAAAGAGGAAGAAAGAATGATACAACTGGTATTGTAGAATTTGAAGCGATATATAAAGTAGTCGAACCAGGACAACTCCACGAACGTTCTCGGTTTAGAAAACTTGAGGGAAAATGGTTTTATATAGACGGAGATATTTTGCCTGGAACTGTTCCCAAAAACAAGGATCTTTGTTGGTGCAACAGTGGCAAAAAATATGGGCAATGTCACGGATAAAAAAAGATTGCCATACATATTTTTACTGAAATATTTATTAGTATTTGTCGGCAAAATTCATTACCTCTCCCTAATATAATAATGTACGGCGATCGGATTTAAAATATTACTGAGCTATAGCAATCCTCTTTGAAGCTAGAGAACGATCGGCTCTAACTTTTTTTTATCATTAGTCTTTAGTCATTAGACATACTCCAAAATGATTGAGAATTACTATATATTCGATCGCTCGATTTATAGGCAAGCTATTTCGTTATTGATTTGCAGCTATTTCTTGTTTGACCGATTGATAGAAAACTTTATCTTGTAATTTTTCTTGTTTGAGCTTATTTTTTAACTGGTTAACTCGAATCATACTAGGATGATCTTGATAGCGTTCTACAACTGAACCAATAAAAATGCTAGAAAGTACTTTCTTTCTCTGTTTTGACATGATAAACTCCTGTAGATAAAACGTGGTACTCAAAGCTAGAAACTATCCACAAGCAAGGTTTGATTGAATTTATTTTTGTTCTTGTCGTTTCTAACTTCTCCAACACAATGTAACAATAAAATCTAGAAGTTTTAATGATTTTTAATAAACCCCAGGTATTGTTACATTACTTAATATTGTTTTCAGATTTATCGTCAATCAAAAAAAAGCCAGGGAATTAAGTAAGTTTTATATCCTTTAATAATTAGGCAAGATAAAAATTATTACCGAGAAACTAAAATAATATGAGAAATAGTGCAATCTCGACTGAGGTTTATGAGGAATCAAATAGAATTTTGCGATCGCATTAATAAGTAAGTCAACCTAATTAAACGTAAAATGAAAATGCTTACTTTCCTAATCCCCTACTCCCCTAAATATGGTTGTCGGTTTGATGTTTAAT
>CAYXWE010000447.1:0-4184 GCA_964468145.1 uncultured Pleurocapsa sp. | reverse complement strand
ATTATTCAAGCTAAATATCGCCTTACTGGCATTTTGGGACGAGGTGGAGTGGCTAGCGTGTTGTTGAATTTATTATTGCCTAAGAGTCGTGATTGAGGTTTAGTTATGGATAATAAGGCGATCGCCAATTTTTCTGCTCAATGTTTAATGATTTTGGCAAACGCGATCGCCTGGTTGACTGAAGATAATTATTCGTGTCAGTTTTTTGTGCGACTAATTCTAGATTACCGCGATCGTTGACAATCCATCCTTGAGCTTCGGTAATTTCTGGCTTGGTGTTTGTTTGGGCAAAATGTCTTTCTCCTCCACGAATTGTATTGCTTTGAGATCGATCGGCTGGCTGTACCAAATCTACTTCGTCAGAAAAATATCTTTTAAATAATGACGAAATTCTTTGGTCAAGATACTTGCAGTCTGGCGGGTTTACAACCGATAGTTAATAATTTGCATTGAACCTGTTTTTTGTCAGACGTTAAGGTATTACGACCGAAAAAATAAATCCAGTAAAGGTTAATGCTAGAGCTAAAAAACTTAGGAATACAGGGGGATTTCCAGGAGTTTTCGTTTTGACTAAAAGCGTTGCCAAAAAAGTTCCTCCAGAAAGACAAAGAGCGATGGCAGGAATTGCATAAGCTGCCCAACTCTCCCCACTCCTAAAAGGAATAATCAATAAGATAAAGATCGTCAAACCCGTAGCTAAGAATCCTCCCCCCGTTGCCCTCATCAAAGCAAGAATCAATATCTGCATCTTTTCTTCTAATTGAGACCAAGACAAACCCAGAGCTTCAGCATGATAGGGCATAAATTGACTTTTAGATAAATATATCAGTCCGAATAATAGTGAGATTAAAGCGACAATACTGTAACTGACGAACGATATTGAGAAAATCGATATCATATCCTAGATCTATTGTTTTTGTGTTAGCGCGATCGCATTTTTAACAATTTGACGATTTTCAACTCCTTAAAATACTGAAAATTGATTAGTGGGATAGGTTCATAGGAACTATCTTAAAAAAATCTAATAAATCACCCGTTCTAGGGTATCAATATTTGAATTAAGCGTTTGCAAAAACAAGTTTAATTGTGATAGTTTTACTCGTGAAGAAACTTAAAAATACTTCATGAATTCTAATAAATTCGATCTAAAAATACTTCAATTAGTAAATCAAGAACGTACAAGTAGAGGATTGAATCGCTTATCCCTCAATAGCCAGCTAGACAAACAGGCTAATCTGTACACGAATGTGATGGTACAGAATGATAAATTGTCTCATTACTTACCAAGAAATTATCCTAAAAGTTATAAAGGAAGAGGCGCTGGAGAAAATATTGCAGCAGGACAGACAACTCCAGAAAAAGTTATGCAGGGTTGGATGAATAGCCCTGGTCACAGAAAAAACATCCTCAAACCAGGAATTGACCAAATTGGTATTGGTTATGCCAAAGCTCCAGACAATAAGCCATACAACCAAGGAAATACTGATGGCAAAGATTATGATATTTATTGGACTCAATTGTTTGGCAAAGCATACGTCCCCTTCAATAATCAGTCTTTCGATCAAAAAGTACTTAAGTTAGCAAATAGGGAGCGAGCAAATGCAGGACTAGATTCTCTATCAATAGACAAGCAGCTAGACCAAGCAGCTAATTGGCATACCAACGACATGACGAAGGCGGATCAATTGGGGGGAGGTAATTTTTATGGTGTGCTTTCTGCCACTGGTTATGATGGGCGAGCAAGAGTGCAGTACGGCGCAGGATATGAAACTCCAGAAGATTTTGTCAATATTAGCAGAAACATTATCCTTGATTCCAACGCTACCCATCTTGGTTTTGGATCTCGAAATGAGCCAGACGATAATAGTGGGGATGCAGATACTTACTGGACTATAGCAGTAGGTACTGAATTCTAATCTGTTGCTTCAATTTAGAATCCCTTAACCGTGATAATAAGGGTATTCGTGACAAGTTAAGAGACTACGCTGTTTGTCAAATAGTTTTAAGCCCTTAGCCCGCAGGTTCTCTTGAGGTCGCCTCAAGAGCTTGCGGTAGGGTGCCCATACGCACCTTTAGTTATTAGCTCTTAGCTTTTGAGAAATTTCTAGAGGAAAAACTTAGAAATAAAGCGATCGCGCCTCTAACCAATTTCAATCTACATATGGTGTATTTCAGTCGATCGAACACTACCTGTAGTGCTTGATTTGTTTCTCTTTTGCTTAACTTGTCACCAATGTAATAAGGGAGTAGGTCAAGGTCTAACATTAACTGTATAAGATAGTTCAAAAAGAGAAAAGGAACTATTATCTTTAGGAGTTCCAGCTATCACTAACTCATAAGTTCCTGGGTTGGGAAATACAATCTTTGCTCCTGGTATTTCTCGATATTTTTCAACATCAATTGCAGACAAGTTGGGCTGCAACACTGGTTCTGCATCCGCAGTACGGGGTACAGTATAAATATTTAGAGTGCAGTTACAGTCGGACAAAGGAATAGTTTCACCCCCACGACGAGTCAAGGCAAACCAAGCCTGGGCTTCTTTTCCTACCTGGGGATTATGGTTGGGGGTAATATGAAAGGTAGCTGCAACATCGTTGGATATTTCTACATTGTGGGCGATCGCAGGAACAGTTACTAAAGTTGAAGCAATTAGTAAACTTGTAACTTGGAATTGATTCGGATACGACATATAAAATCTTGATTAGATTATTTAATAAATATTATTTAATAATTAGTATTACTTATTACTCATTACTTATTACTTATTACTCATTGCTTTCTCGAACAGACATTTTTTAAACTCCTGGTTTCAAACTAGATGCGGTTTAGTTTCTAGCTATTTTACCGTTACAGTAATTTGCTCGGATATGACAGGATTATCATGGGGTACATGAGCGTAGTTACCCAAAATCAACTGTAAAGTATGTTCTCCTGGTGGTAAAGTAAGCTCGGTTTCGGTTTGAGCCTTACCAAAATGACGGATTTGCTCCGTGGAAGGTAGAGATGTAGTAAGCTCAATTTCAGGGCGATCGATTAATAAATGATGGTGTCCTGTATTGGGTTTATTTGTTCCTGCAGGAGCAAGTTCCATCTCGGATAAACCAAACTTTACAGTAAAAGTTTCGGGTAAGGTAGCACCATCAGCAGGTTCAATAATATAAGCCTGGGCATTTTCTGGTGCATGAGATACTATACTATCTGCGATCGCCAAGCTAGCTGTAGGCATCGTATTAGGTGCAATGAAAAACAACAGGGCGCAGAAAACCGCAATAAGAGTAGTTTTAAAGTTCATACTATAATTTGGACTATTAGTTTTTTAATAAATGTTCATATTTTTCATCATATCAAAATAGGGGTTTTATCTATTTTGATTGTGGTTAATCTGCTTTTTTAAAGAGATCTGATGATTGTTTTAGTTTTGCTCATTTTTGCTACCTATTTTGATGTAACACTAAAATCATATTGATGTTGTCTAGATTCTCATAACTAATAATTAAAATACAAAGCAGGGATGCGGTTTTGTTCTAAACTGCAAGATTAATCATGGTAATTGTTTATCTTTAAATTGTATTGATGAAAACTGGGTCTAAATATTGGAGTCTAGTTCGTCTAGACAGTTCGGGAAATACCAAGGTAACAGAAATAGTATCTACGAAAAGTTTTTTTCAGCAATATATTATTAACGAAAGCGATCAAAACACATCTGATACTTCGGTACAGCGGGATCTCGTTGCCATCAAAATCAGCAACGGTAATGCGATCGAGGCAGAGCGATCGCTGCGCTGTTTTGTTTCCCATCAAATTAAACAGGCTTGCATTCAGTTAGAGATGCAGTTTGGTAGAGATCATGGTTTTAGCCGTCAAGATCTGTTTGTTTATACCCTCAATGACACTTTAGATAATTTTCGCGACACTGTTGCAGCTAAGAAATCTCATAGCCAGTACAAACCATTAGCCGTAGAAATTGTCGAAACCTTCGATCCGCTTAAGGCTAATTTATCTACCTGGACAACCAGATTCGTCAAGCAAAATAGAGAATTACAGCGTTTTTTGTTAGAACAGGGAGTTTATTTAATTAGTAATTGGGCAATTCTCAACGACACCAACGCCAAACAGTTAAACCGAATTTTATCCCAGTTTCATAACCTCACACCAGTAGAAATCGATCGCGCTACTGCGTTACT
>CAYXWE010000446.1:0-4185 GCA_964468145.1 uncultured Pleurocapsa sp. | reverse complement strand
ATTTACCCAAGTCCATATAAAAGCGAGGAAACTTGCTAGTTTCATAAGCTTTCCACGCTTTATCGCTTACAGAAATAAAGCCCAAACCAGGAGGAATCATATAGCCTTTTGCGATCCAGAGGCTACCACATCCAATCCCCAATCATCTACGGGTACGTTGTATGCACCCAAACTTGTTACCGCATCTACAATAATTAATGCTTCGCCATGAGCCTTAACATATTTATTGATGGTTTCGAGGTCATTTAGTACCCCTGCAGAAGTTTCAGAATGGGTAATGACAACCGCTTTAATTTCTTTATTAGTATCTGCTTCGAGTTTAGCTTTAAACTCTTCGGGGTCTAGAGGAGTACCCCAATCAGAAGTAATACGTTCGGTGTTCATACCAAATACTTCGCAAATTTGCGCCCAGCGATCGCCAAATTTACCGTTGACACCTACCAAAACGCGATCGCCAGGACTCAAGAAATTAATCATTCCCGCTTCCATCGCTCCCGTACCCGATACGTTGAGAGAGAGTACTTCGTTTTTAGTTTGGTGTAGCCATTTTAAATTATCGTTGATTTCCGCAATAATCTTGCTAAAGCCACCGCTACGATGTCCGATGGGGTGCGTACCTAAAGATATTAATACTTTCTCTGGGACTGGAGTAGGCCCAGGAATCATCAACATATGCTTGTCTTCCATGAAGTCGTCCTTCTAAATTGATGCTAGTCGAGTCGTTCATTTTATCTTATGGCAAGGATACAAAAACAATGACTAAAAAAATCAGTAAAAAATTAGCAAAAATTCAATTTGCTTAGTAATTCAAACTGTTATCAAGAACGATTAAGACAGATACAAATGACTAACATTTCATGGGAAGATAAAAAACTGCAATTTTTAAGAAAGTAACCGAGGTTTTACCAATGGCTCAACTTAGATTAGGCGACACTGTGCCTGATTTTACTCAAGATTCTAGTATGGGAGAAATTTCCTTTCATGAATGGGCTGGAGATAGCTGGGTAGTTCTTTTCTCTCACCCTGCTGACTATACTCCTGTATGTACCACGGAGTTGGGTGAAGTAGCCAAACTACGTTCTGAATTTGACAAGCGCAATGTTAAAACTATCGCCCTCAGCGTGGATGATGCTGACTCCCACAAAGGTTGGGTAGGAGATATTGACGAGACTCAAGGCACAAAAGTTGACTATCCTATTTTGGCGGATGGAGATAAAAAGGTTTCTGACCTTTATGACATGATTCATCCCAATGCAGATGCTAAAGTAACTGTACGCTCTGTATTTATTATCGACCCTAATAAAAAGTTGCGTCTAACTCTTACTTATCCTCCTAGCACTGGTCGTAATTTCCCCGAAATCTTGCGCGTAATTGATTCTCTGCAGCTTACCGATAACTATTCTGTGGCAACTCCTGTTAACTGGAAAGATGGTGAAGACGTAGTGGTTTCTCCTGCAATTCCTACAGATGAAGCTAAAAAGAAATTCCCCAAAGGTGTTGAAGAGATCAAACCTTATTTACGTATGACTCCTCAACCCAACAAATAATTGGTGCTAGGAAAATTAAAAACTAGGAATATTAAAAAAGGGTAGTTTTTATCTACCCTTTTTTATGAGTTTTTTCAGCTAGTTAAACTAAATAATTTTTCTCTGGTTTAAACTCCAGTACATCAATTCAAGTTAAATTAGATTGGTGTAATCTCAATACCAGAAAGCTTGGCATTATTAATATCTGCACTCAGATCTAGATTGAGTACGTTATCTTGAACTGTCACATCAAATGATTCTTGGGTTGCAATGTTATCTCCGCCTGTTGCTTGATAAATATCAAAGTTATTCAAAATCATTTTATTCTCAGCTTCTACGTCAAATACGCGTTTGCCATCTTGCTCCCAAAAAATTTCAGCGAAACTCAAGTTAACTTGATAGTTGCCATTTTCCACAGGAATAGCATAAGAAAGATCTTTGGCAAAACGTTCGGTTTGGAAGAGAGGATCGTTTTGAGTCCCATCAATACCTGCAGTAGTCGAGTAAGTACCTCCTCCTTGGAAGTATCTATCTTGACTCCATTGATTGCCATTGCTATCTGTGAAAGCCCCACCTCCAGCATTAATCCGAATCAATGATTGTTCCGTAGGAGAATTAGATTGCGTAGGAGAACTAGGTTCGGGTTGAGGACTAGGTTCGGGTTGAGGACTAGGTTCGGGTTGAGGACTAGGTTGAGATGGAGAAGAGTTACCTTGGATTTGAGATTGTGGTGTTGTGGTATCTTTTAGAGGGCCATCATTGCTTAAAGTCACTCTATCTAATACATAACCGTCAGAACGTCCTGTAATTTCTAAACGATATTGAGTATTTGCTTTTAATCCAACTTGAGCAGGAGACTTCCCTCCTTCGTTATCGAAAGTACTTCCCCATCTGAGTTCTCCGTCTGAAGAACTTAGAAAAGTAAATAATTTAGTCGGATTTCGGATGACTTTTCCTGTCTGCTGTTCAACAATTGAAACATAAGCATCGTTACCAGTATCAATGCGTGACGATCCATTTTCTTCAAACAAATCCTGATTGTTCATTGCTCGTTTAAGACGAGCGGAGTTCATGGAAATACTATATTGACCAGATTCGTCAGTTTCAAATGTATAAGTTAAACTTTGTCCGCCAGGTACTTTACCATAGCTACTTTGCTCGGCATCCCAAAGAACTGACTGCTCACCATCAACTGTTACTTTTTTCCAATCACCTTGAAGCTTTGTATTTTCAGCTTCAATGACTACTTGACCGTCTTTCGCCAAGAAAACTGGATTACTTTGATTAGTGTTGTTTTGAACCATTGATTAATTTTTACTTTTGCGATCGCCAAGTAAGTATATTTACTTAAAAGACAGTCTATCACGAGACACATAACATCCAAAGTGTTGTGATACGGAAGTTTTGTGATTAGTCAATCAATGAACGATGGGTAGTTTTTGACAATCGAATATTTCTTTTTTAGGCGTTGGTAAATCAGGGTATGAAAATTAGATTCATTCACTCGATCTAGATTTCTTAAAAGCTAAAGACCCCCAGCTAAAAGCTAAAAGCTACGAACCGAAACACTTTATACGTCATGCATCAAATTACCAACGCCCTTTTTTAACTTTGCTTTAATTCTTCAAACTAGCAATATTATTAGTTGTATACTTCTAAGTTAATTGACGAGTCTCTATGTGTTTTCATTCGGCGACTAATCAGTCTATTCTCGATGCTTTAAATCGTCTAATTAAGGTAGTGGCACAATTGCGATCGCCCGATGGGGGATGTCCTTGGGATTTGGCACAAACTCCTCAAACTCTTATTCCTTATGTGATTGAAGAGGCTTATGAAGTTGTAGATGCCATCCAGTCGGGGGATAAAGATGCGATCGCCGAAGAGTTGGGGGATTTGTTATTGCAGGTAGTCTTACAAGCTCAAATTGCCAGCCAAGCCAATGACTTTACCCTCGAAGAAGTCGCTACAGGCATCACCGAGAAACTAATTCGCCGTCATCCCCACGTATTTGGCAATGTGGAAGTCAATAATGCAGCAGAAGTAAATCAAAACTGGGAACAGATTAAAGCCCAGGAAAAAGGCGAAACGCCAGAACAGGCTAAGTTACTCAGTCGCAAGTTACAACGCTACGCTCGCAGTTTACCGCCCTTGATGGCAGGAATGAAGATATCTACAAAAGCTGCTGGTGCGGGTTTTGAATGGGAAAATGTAGCGGGGGTATGGGATAAGTTTGAAGAAGAGCTAGGGGAATTTAAAGAAGCTCTCGCAACAGAGGATAAAGTTCATCAGCAAGAAGAATTAGGGGATTTATTATTTACTATTATTAATATCGCCCGCTGGTACGGTCTCAATCCTTTTGATGGCTTGCAGGGAACAAATAATCGTTTTATTCAAAGATTATCCTTGATGGAAAAAGTCGCCGATCGCCCTTTAAATGAATATGACATTGATGAGTTAGAGTCTTTGTGGCAACAGGCAAAGAAAAAACTGCATCAATCGGATTAATTAAGGATATCAAATTGACTTCCACTTTTTTACAATATATTTAAGTCAATCAATAAAAGCGATCGCCAGCATTTTATGGTGCCAAAAATATACACCAAGCGCGCATCATATCTAACAAATAAATTGTTTGATACTGACAAAAGGCATCTCTTCG
>CAYXWE010000445.1:0-4194 GCA_964468145.1 uncultured Pleurocapsa sp. | reverse complement strand
AGCATTAGCGACAGGGGGACGCTGTAGCTAGGTAGTGCGGGGCAAAACTTGAGAAATTGCACCCCGACTATCTTGCCAATCTGGTTCTTCGATTAAAACGCGATCGCCAACCATGACTTTTTGACCGATTTTTTTTAATCTAGTACGCCGAGTACAAAGTAAAAATAGATCGTCTGGATCTATATCTGAATTGATATCTAACTTAACCCGATAAAAATTAGCCTGAACGGCAACCACTGTTCCTACTAACTCTCCTGCCAAAGAAATATCTTGATTCGGTAATTTCTGACTGGGGTTATTCACGAATTTGCAGGACGACGAACCAAAAGGGAAAAGAAATCTTGACGTTCGTCGAGAGATTCAATTTCATAACCTTCCATGGTCAAACTATCGGGAACTTGCTCGATTGGCTCGCCCCCATCTAACCATACTTCTAATAGCGAACCTGGAGACATTTGCTGCAAGCGGAGTTTGGTGCGGACAAAATTGATCGGACAGGGAGTACCGCGTAAATCCAAATGAGCATCTGCTAAATCTGAGGTAGCATTATCCGTACTTTTGGAAGAATTTAGCTGGCTCATTTTTGAAATAGACCCCCCAAAAAGCCTTCTTTATTTCCTTTTCCTGTTGCCTCTCCTCTAGCGGTAGCCAGTTTTTCTAACAGTTCTCGTTCTTCAGAGCTAATTTTAGTGGGAATATTAACTTTAATCGCGATTGAATGATCTCCTCGGCTTACAGGATTGCCTAATTTGGGTACGCCTTTGCTTTCTAGGGTTAATACCGTATTGGGTTGAGTTCCTGCAGGAATAGTCAATTCTTCTTTACCATCGATAGTATTAACTTGCAGCTTACAGCCCAAAATTGCCTGTAAATAACTTACTGTCAGTTCAGACCTAATGTTGATTCCTTCGCGGACAAATTCTTTATCGGGTTCGACGAATAAATAAACGTATAGATCTCCAGGCGTTCCACTACGCATCCCCGCGTCTCCTTCACCAGAAACCCGAAGACGAGTACCATTATCTACACCAGGGGGAATAGTAATCTTCAGCTTTTTGGTTTCTTGCATACGACCTGCGCCATGGCAAGTACCACACTTTTCTTCTATTACCTGCCCAGTACCATTACAGGCAGTACAAGCTGAGACCTGAGCAAAACTACCAAAAGGAGTACGGGTTGCTCGACGAACCTGACCGCTACCGCCACAAGTACCGCAGGTTTTAACTCCCGTGCCAGGTTTGGCTCCCGTACCATTACAAGTCTTACAAGATTCTAGGTGAGGAATTTTAATTTGTTTTTCACCACCAAAGACAGCTTCTCTAAAATCTAATTTGAGATCCAATCGCAGATCGTCTCCGCGAACGGGTCCATTACGACGACGAGATTGACCTTGACCCGCGCCACCACTACCACCAAAACCGCTAAAGATAGTTTCAAAGATATCGGCGAAACCACCCATATCGCTATAATCAAATCCCGATGCACCGCTTGCTGCACCACCAATCCCCGCTTCGCCAAAGCGATCGTACCTAGCACGAGTTTCTGGCTCAGAAAGAACTTCGTAAGCGCGATTGATTTCTTTGAACTTTTCTTCTGCTCCCGCTTCCTTGTTGACATCGGGATGGTATTTGCGAGCTAGACGGCGATAAGCACGCTTTAATTCATCTTTATCTACATCTCGGGATACGCCCAAGGTTTGATAGTAGTCCCCTGCCATAAAATCTTAATTTTTTCCTATGGTTTGTCGATCGTTACTTTAGCAAAATCATTAGCAGAAAATATAGTACGGTTACTACTAAGGATCTATAAAGTATAGCAATCCTCTTGGAATTGCGAACATTATCTAGTCTCAAAGTCATTTGTTGTTAGTCATTAGTCATCTTGGTTTTCACAAATGATGACTGATTGCCGTATGTATTTTCATAATTTTAGTAAAAAAGTTTAATCTACTGATTCATAATCGTCAAAAGAGCCGTCATCTAAATCCAAATCGTCTCCACCTTCTATGTTGGCATCGTTAGAAACACTGACTACTGCTTTGACATTACTATTACCGCTACTACTTTCGCTTTGCCCTAGACCCAGTTCGGTTTTGATATCGGCAAAGTCATCATCATCAAACATAAAATCATCCTCTGCCTCGGAGTTTTTCTGTTGATAAACATCAGTACCGATTTCTAATAATGTTTGGCGCAATTGTTCCAAGATTTCGCCAATCTCTTTCATTGTACTGTGGGGAGTATCGCAGGCTATCTTGAATTCTTCTTTAATTTTAGCCATTTTTGCTTTGAGTTCGTCGCGGATTAAATCCCCTTGTTCGTTGAGGGTCGAATCATAGTTGTAAATCAAGTTTTCAGCTTGGTTTTTCAATTTAACCAACTCGATGTTACGGCGGTCTTGCTCGGCGTAATTCTCTGCCTCAGATCGCATTTTTTCGACTTCGTTAGAGCTTAATCCCCCAGTATTGCTAATCGTAATACTTTGCTGTTTTCCCGTACCTTTATCTTGGGCAGAGACTTGCAAAATACCGTTAACGTCAATCTCAAAAGTTACTTCAATTTGGGGCATTCCTCTAGGAGCAACAGGAATCCCCGTCAGCAGAAATTTCCCAAGG
Organism: uncultured Pleurocapsa sp.; assembly: GCA_964468145.1. Taxonomy (GTDB): domain Bacteria; phylum Cyanobacteriota; class Cyanobacteriia; order Cyanobacteriales; family Xenococcaceae; genus Waterburya. The sequence continues at coordinate 1,580 of CAYXWE010000445.1, read as the reverse complement.
CTTTTGTTATCTTTTGCCATGGCTCTTTCCCCCTGTAGGGCATGGATTTCGACGCTAGTCTGACCATCTGCTGCAGTAGAAAAAATTTGTGATTTACTAGTGGGAACAGTCGTATTTTTTTCAATAATTTTGGTAAATACTTCACCCAATGTTTCTAGACCAAGAGATAAGGGAGTTATATCTAAAAGCAAGACATCCTCAACTTCTCCACCCAACACCCCAGCTTGTATGGCAGCACCAGAAGCTACAGCTTCATCTGGATTGATCGAGCGATCGATTTGCATCCCCTCAAAAACAGTCTTAATTGCCGTTTGTACTGCGGGTATACGGGTCGAACCTCCTACCAAAATAATGCGATCGATTTCATTGGGCTTTAAATCTGCATCTTTGAGGGCTAGTTTTACGGGATCTAAAGTCTTTTGAATTAAGTCTTTAGATAATTCTTCAAATTTGGCTCGACTCAACTCCATTTCGATATGCTTGGGTCCAGTCTCATCAGCGGTAATGAATGGTAGATTAATCGAAGTCGAAGGAGCAACAGAAAGCTCTATTTTGGCTTTTTCTGCTGCTTCTCTCATTCTTTGCAGTGCCATTTTGTCAGTTCTGAGATCTATTTCTTCGTGAGTATAAAACTCTTTGATCATCCAACGAACTATCACATTATCAAAATCGTCCCCACCAAGATGATTGTTGCCTGAAGTTGCTTTTACTTCAAACACGCCACCACCCAACTGCAATATGGAGACATCAAAAGTTCCACCACCGAGGTCAAATACCAAGATATGTTCTTCTCGGTCTTGCTTATCTAAACCATAAGCTAAGGCTGCTGCAGTAGGCTCATTGACAATTCGTAAAACTTCTAAACCTGCAATAGTTCCTGCATCTTTAGTTGCCTGCCTTTGAGCATCAGTAAAATATGCAGGAACGGTAATCACAACATCAGTTATGGGTTCTCCCAAAAAGCTTTCAGCATCGGCTTTGAGCTTCTGCAAAATCATGGCAGAAATCTCTTGAGGGGTATAATTGCGATCGCCAATACGAACGTCAACAGTATCATCTCGACCAGGTACGCATTTGTAGGGAGTTCGAGAGCGTTCTTCCTCTGTATCTTCCCACCTGCGACCAATAAACCGTTTAATACTGTGAACGGTATTTTTAGCGTTAGTTACTGATTGTCTTTTTGCTAGTTGACCTACTAAACGAGCGTCACCTTTAGCGAATGCCACCATACTCGGTGTAGTTCTTGCACCTTCGGAGTTGGCAATGACTACAGGCTTACCTCCTTCTAGCACTGCAACACAACTGTTGGTAGTTCCTAGGTCAATACCGATAACTTTTGCCATAGTGCTTAGGCAGTAATTTTCATTTATCTATAAGTTAATAAGAAGCTAACAGCAAAACAAAAAATTAATAATCGGCATATTGCAATGCCGAAATCAATATGTTTTCAAGATATTCGTAACTCATTAAACAGTTCCGAGCTTCAAGAATACACATTATTTTTGACTATCTTTCTTCTTCTGGGTTTTTCTCTTCCGAAGTTATCACAGGTTCTTTGGGAACAGCAACTTTAACCATGG
>CAYXWE010000444.1:0-4208 GCA_964468145.1 uncultured Pleurocapsa sp. | reverse complement strand
AATACTTGGGATGTGGAGTCGGTTGAACCATCGTTAACTACAATGATTTCGTATTCGTAATTAGGCTGGAATATTTGATGCAGATGATCTACTGTAGCTGCAATAATTTCTTCTTCGTTATAAACAGGGATGACAACAGAAAAAGCGGGATTATATTCTTGGTGCATTGTAGGCAGGATATTAAATCGAAGCGGAAAAGGGTTATTATTTCGATGTCGATCTAGAACCTACCTATCTTAGAATGTCGATCGCGAAAATATACGAATTTCTATTTGCCACTGAAACGAAAATATATACAAGGCGATCGCTATTTTGGTTGAGTTTGGGTTTATTGTTTTCTCTAGCTTATAGTTTGCTGGCATTGCGTAAGGCTTTTGATGGGGATTATGTGGTGCAGGATGATGCCAGACAGCACGTGTTTTGGATGAGTCGTTTTATCGATCCTCAACTGTTTGCTAACGATTTGATTGCTGATTATTATCAATCGATCGCGCCGTGGGGATATAAGAATTTATATCGTTTGGTGGCTTCTTTGGGTATCGAGCCTTTAGTATTTAATAAATTTGTTCCAGCAATTATCGGGATAGTGACGACGGTGTATTGTTTTGGGGTGAGTTTGGAGTTGTTGCCGATTCCTTTTGGCGCGTTTGTGACTACCCTGATTTTTAATCAGAATATCTGGGTGCAGGGAGGAATTATATCGGGTACAGCCAGAGATTTTGTTTATCCGTTATTTTTTATTTTTATTTATTATTGGTTAAAGCGATCGCTTTTAGGTATCTGCATTACTTTAGTTTTGGTATCTTGGTTTTATCCTTCTTCAATTTTGATTTTTGCAGGGGTTTTATTTTTGCAGCTATGGCGGTTTGATGGTTATATTCCTCGTCTGTGCCGAGATAAGCAAGTTTATCTTTTTAGCTGCGTTGGTTTAGCAGTATCTTTGATAGTATTATTGCCTTATGTACTTGCTGTCTCCGAATATGGCCCTACTACAACTTTAGAACAAGCCCGTAGTTTACCAGAGTTTATGGCAGGAGGTAGAGCGAGTTTTTTTGATGACGACAATCCTTGGGAATATTGGTTTAATGGCAGTCGCACGGGAATTAAATTAGCCCCTGCTTTAGTTCCTCAACTGGCATACTTTGGTTTATTATTGCCGTTTTTAATCGGGTTTCCCAAGAGATTTCCTTTAACCCGCAAAATCAATCCTAAAATTTCTTATCTCAGAGATCTTTTAATCGTTTCTTTTGGCTTATTTTTTACTGCCCATGCAGTGTTATTCAAACTATACTTACCCAGTCGCTATACTTCTCGCAGCTTAAAGGTAACGATCGCTTTAGCAGCAGGTATTGCCCTGATGTTAATTCTCGATGCTATTAAAAATTGGGCGATCGATAACCAATTCCAAACTAAAATTAAATCCAGAATTAAATCTGTAATCGCCCTTACTTCTGTGGCAATATTATTTATCGCTTTAATAACCTTTCCGATCGCTCGCAGTAACTTTACCAATACGGGCTACCATCGAGGAGAACATCCCCAACTATATAAATTCTTTGGGCAGCAACCCAAAGATATTACTATTGCCTCTTTAACTACAGAAACCAATCTAATTCCTAGCTTTAGTAAACGTTCGGTACTAGTCGCCGAAGAATATGCCATTCCCTATCACTGGGGCTATTACCAACCTTTTCGCCAACGTGCGGTAGATTTAATCGAGGCGCAGTACAGTAGCGATCGCCAAACTGTAAAAGAATTCATCCAACGCTATGGCATAGACTTTTGGCTGATAGAAAGATCTAGCTTTACTCCTGAATATCTAGAGGGAAACCGTTGGTTTAGCGATCGCCCGTCCGTTACTCCCCAGGCGATCGCTAGTTTAAAACAAGGTAAAATAAGCGCGATCGCAACCTTAGAAAATACTTGTTCTGTATTTACAGATCCTCGATATATCGTTCTCGATACTAAATGTATCCTCGATCCAGGGGTAAATTAAGATAAATAAAGAGAAGATCCATCTCTAAACAGATCCTTAAGGAATTGTCTATGTAACAATGATTAACGTTAAAGATCGAGGTAGTTAAGCAATTTATATATAGATTTAAACATGGAACCGCTTTATCAATATGCTTGGCTGATTCCCGTATTGCCTCTTGTGGGGGCGATGTTGGTGGGAATTGGTTTAATTTCTCTCAATAAGGCAACTAACAATCTGCGTCAGATCGTTGCTGTCTTGATCGTCTCCATTATTGGGGCAACTATGGTGATGTCTTATGCTATCTTGTGGAGTCAGATTCACGGACATGAAGCCATAACTCAAACTATAGAATGGGCTTCTGCAGGAGATTTTCATCTTTCGATGGGATACGTCATCGATCCTCTTAGTGCGATGATGCTGGTAATTGTTACCACCGTAGCTTTTCTGGTAATGATTTACACCGATGGCTACATGGCACACGATCCAGGCTATGTTCGCTTCTATGCTTATTTGAGTATCTTTAGTTCTTCAATGTTGGGCTTGGTGATTAGTCCCAACTTGGTACAGATCTATATCTTTTGGGAATTGGTGGGGATGTGTTCCTATCTCCTGATTGGTTTTTGGTACGATCGCCAACCCGCAGCAGATGCCTGTCAAAAAGCTTTTGTGACTAACCGCGTTGGTGACTTTGGCTTGCTGTTGGGAATGCTGGGGCTATATTGGGCAACAGGTAGTTTTGAATTTGGGGTAATGGGCGATCGCCTGGGCGAATTAGTCTCTACTGGTTCTCTTAGCGCGTTTTTGGCGACCCTCTTCGCTATTTTGGTATTTTTGGGACCAGCAGCCAAGTCGGCTCAATTTCCCCTCCACGTTTGGCTACCAGATGCGATGGAAGGGCCTACTCCTATTTCTGCCCTAATTCACGCTGCTACTATGGTTGCTGCAGGGGTATTTTTGATTGCGCGGATGTATCCCGTATTTGAAAATGTACCCGTAGCGATGGATCTAATTGCCTGGACTGGTGCATTTACAGCCTTTCTCGGTGCGAGTATTGCCTTGACCCAAAATGATATTAAAAAGGGTTTGGCATATTCTACCGTTTCCCAACTAGGCTACATGGTCATGGCAATGGGTATTGGTTCTTATAGTGCGGGTTTGTTTCACCTCACAACTCATGCCTTTTTTAAAGCGATGCTGTTCCTTTGTTCTGGTTCGGTAATTCACGGTATGGAAGAGGTTGTGGGACACAATCCCATTATTGCTCAAGATATGCGTTTGATGGGTGGTTTGCGTAAGTATATGCCCATTACTGCAGGTGCTTTCTTTATTGGTAATTTGGCTATCTGTGGGATTCCTCCCTTTGCTGGTTTTTGGTCAAAAGATGAAATTTTAGGACAGGCAATGGAAGCTAATCCTGCCCTCTGGTTTGTTGGTTGGGCAACTGCTGGTATGACTGCCTTCTATATGTTCCGTATGTACTTTATGACCTTTGAAGGTGAGTTTCGCGGAAATAATGCAGAAATCAAGCAGCAGTTAATGAGCGAGGCTGGACTTGCTTTTGGCCCTGGTGCGATGGATGCTAAAGAAGGCGATAGTCACGGACATAGTGAATATCCCCACGAATCTCCCCTAACTATGGCATTGCCTCTAGTTGTATTGGCAGTACCATCTACTCTAATAGGCTTACTCGGTAAACCTTGGGATAACTATTTTGAAGAGTTTATTCACGCCCCAGGAGAAATTATCGCCGAACACGCTTTTGATTTTCAAGAATTTTATATCATGGCGGGTTTATCAGTGGCGATCGCTGTCACGGGAATAATTGTGGCACTGCTAATGTATCGTACTAAAAATATCGATCCTAGTGGTATTGCTAAAACAGTTCCTACTCTTTATCGTTTCTCTCTTAATAAATGGTATCTCGACGAGATTTATAACAAAGTGTTTGTGATTGGTATTCGTCGCATCGCCAGACAAATCATGGAGGTTGACTATCGCGTAGTCGATGGTGCAGTTAACTTAACTGGTTTGGCAGCCGTACTTAGTGGAGAAGGCTTGAAATATTTAGAAAACGGACGCGCTCAATTCTATGCCTTGATTGTCTTTGGGGCAGTTTTGGGATTTGTGTTGTTGTTTAGTCTTTCTTAAAACTTAGTTGAATTATAGTCAGGCGATCGCATTAAAAAAAGCGATCGCTTTTTTAATTAATCAAATCGGATTTAGAAATAGT
>CAYXWE010000443.1:0-4209 GCA_964468145.1 uncultured Pleurocapsa sp. | reverse complement strand
CCTCATTGATAGTTATATTAATGGTTGCAATAGCTATATTCGCAAGCCGATACACTTTACTCAACTACAAAAATTTGTTAGAGAGATAAGTAGCTATTGGTTAAATATCAATCAGCTTCCCCCTGTTTTTGGAGTCCTAAATGAGTGAACTTCTGCGAGTCTTGATTGTTGAAGATTCAGAAGATGATGCCGAACTATTAGCCATTGAATTAGAGCGTGGCGGTTATAAAATAGATTACCAAAGAGTAGATACTAGAGCAGATATGGAATCTGCGCTGCAAGAGTCTTCTCCGTGGAATATTGTCTTAGCTGACTATTCTATGCCTCAATTTAGCGCGATCGCAGCTTTAGATTTACTTAAAGAAAGAGATCTAGATTTACCGTTTGTGATTGTTTCGGGCAAAATTGGCGAAGATACCGCAGTTGCAGCCATGAAAGCAGGGGCGCACGACTATTTAGTTAAGGGGAAACTAGCTCGTTTGATTCCTGCAGTAGAAAGAGAGCTAAGAGAAGCTATTTTAAGAAAAGAATATCGGGCTGCTCAACAGAGACTGAGATATTTGGCTTATTACGATGGCTTGACCAATTTACCCAACAGAACCTTGTTTATCGAGCATTTAAGCCGCGAAATAGCCCGTCAGGGAGAGCAAATAACTGCGGGTATTGAAAGCAATATTCATAATTTCGATGGAGGTACGTTTGGTGTCTTGTTGCTGAGTATCGATCGCTTCAACGATATCAAACACAGCTTGGGATACCAAATCAGCAAACAACTATTAATTGCAGTAGCGCGCCGTCTCGAAGAGCTTTTACAAAATAATCATTCCCATATCATCGCCAGAATCAGCGAAAATGAATTTGCTCTACTAATCAATAACATTCTAGATCTTCAAGATATTCGCGCTCGCGCTGAATCTATTTATCATAAATTAATCGAACCCTTTCAAATTGGTAACAGCACTGTTTGTTCTACGGTTAGTATTGGTATCGCTTTAAATACCAAACACAATCGAAAACCAGAAAAGTTACTCCAGTCGGCCGATACTGCCATGCAACAAGCTAAAGTCAACTTTGCCAAAACTTCGGTCTTATTTAATGACACCATGCAAAGTAAAGCAGTAGAAAAGTTGCAGCTTGAAAACGATCTTCAGCAGGCAATAAATAACCAACAATTATTTTTAAAATATCAGCCCATAGTTTGCTTGAAAACGGGTAAAATTCTTTGTTTAGAAGCCTTAGTTAGATGGCAACATAGTTCTTTGGGGACAATTTCTCCCGATAAATTTATTCCGATCTCTGAAGAAACTGGTCAAATTATTGCTTTGGGTCAATGGGTATTATCAGAAGCTTGCCAGCAATTAGTCTCTTGGCATAAGACATTCGATTTTGATGTGCCTCTGGCAATGAGCGTCAATCTATCGAGAATTCAAATTTATCATCCCGAATTAATTCCTCAGATAGATTTACTTTTAAAAAATTTGAATCTAAAAGGTGAAAATCTCAAATTGGAGATTACCGAAAGCACGTTAATGGAAAATACTACTGCAGTAACCAAAGTTTTAAAAAAGATCAAAGAGCGTAACATTAAGTTGTGTTTAGATGATTTTGGCACTGGTTACTCTTCATTAAGCTATCTGCGATATTTACCTGTAGATACGGTTAAAATAGATCGCTCTTTTATTGGCCCTGAAATTAATAATACTAATTACGATATCATTAAGGCAATTATCAACCTTGCCCATAGTTTGGGATTAGATGTCATAGCCGAAGGGATTGAAACCGAAAGCCAAAGAGATCTTTTAAAAAGCCTGGGCTGTGAATACGGACAAGGATATTTATTTTCCTATCCATTAGATAGTCAGGATGTGCCAAATATAGTCAAGCAGTAATTAGTTTTTATAGCAACCCTAAATCATTTTGGAGTATGCCTAAAGACAAAAGACAAAAAACAAGAGACAAAAGACAGTTATAACCAATCGTCCTCTAGTTTCTAGTAAAATTGCTATAGTTTTAAAACATTGCCTTGATGTATTCGCGACGCATCGTAGCAATGGTATCTAAAGAAATACCTTTGGGACATACGGCGGTGCATTCCCCATGGTTGGAACAGTCACCAAACCCTTCAGTTGCCATTTGAGCGGTCATATTGAATACTCTTTGTTTGCGTTCGGGATTTCCTTGAGGAAGTAGAGCCAAATGGGATACTTTGGCTGCAGTAAACAATGAAGCAGAAGCATTCGGACAAGCGGCAACACAAGCTCCACAACCAATACAGGCAGCATAATCAAAGGCGAGATCGCCTGTTTCTTTAGCAACGGGTAAAGAATTCGCATCGGGTGCTGCTCCTGTATTGACAGAAATATAGCCCCCTGCAGCTACAATGCGATCTAGTGCAGAGCGATCGACTACTAAATCTTTAACTAAGGGAAAAGCTTTAGCCCGCCAGGGTTCGACAACAACCGTGTCTCCATCTTGAAAGCTCCTGAGGTGTAGCTGACAGACAGCAGTTTGTTTTTGTTCTCCATGAGCCACCCCATTAATCATCATGCCACAAGAGCCACAAATCCCTTCGCCACAGTCACTATCGAAGGCAACAGGTTCTTTATTTTCTTTAATCAACCGATCGTTGAGAACATCTAGTAGTTCGATAAACGACATACTCGGATGAGCATCCGCTACTGTATATTCTTCTAATTTTCCTTTACTCTGGGAATCTTTTTGTCGCCAAACTTTTAAATGAATTTTCATATTGCTTTGTTTTTTGCTCCTTATTCCTCAGTAATTTGGTCTTTAAAGTCAATCAATAACTGCATATTATCGATCATAAGACTTTTTAGATCTTGAGTTAGGGGTAGTACCCCTTTTGCTCCAAACCATCGCTCAAAGATAGTCACATATTCGGGTCGATTGTTGAGAAAACCCTGCATAAATTCTACCAAAGTGTAATTAACAGTATTGAGCAATTGAGAATTATTTTCTGCCACCATGCAGGCAATACCTTCGCGGGAATAGTCTCCCACGATCTGATAATCTCCTGGGTTAGGACTATTGTACAACCAGGTTTCTAATAAGATCCCGTCGGAAGCAAAAGCATCGATTTCTCCTTTCTGTAATGCTTCGTAACCCGCAGCGCGATCTTTAACAATAATTATTTCGGCTGCGGGTTGGGCGCGTCTGATACTTTTTTCATTAGTAGTTTTAGCGATCGCACCAATTCGTTTGCCTTTTAAAGATTCTTCATCCCAAAAATCGTTACCTACTTTGGTGAGTAATCTTGTTCCTGTAGAACTATAGCTAAAGGAAAAATCTATTTCGCGATCGCGCTTCCAGGTAAAGCTGCTAGCATCGCAAACAATATCTACATCCCCATCGACTAATTCGGGAATACGTTCTTTTGGCTGCAGGGCAATCAATTCTAGCTCCAGATCTTTTTTTAATTCTGCTTCTAATTGCTTAACAATTAAATTCAAAATATCAATTGAATAACCAACTAACTCCCCACTTTGATTGCGGTAGGCAAAAGGCAAAGCATCTTTACTAGTACCTGCAGTAAACTTACCAGTGCGATCGACTTTTTCTAAAACCGTTTCGGCGATCGCACTGGGGCTAGGCAAAATCAATAAACCAAAACTTAAAAGCGAAATAGCTGTTGTTTTTGCCCACCAGTACCCCAACATAATATCCAGTCCCATTTTATCTCAGTTTCGTTACCGTATTACGTTAAAAAAACTAAATTGACCAGTTTTCTAAGTGTTATTTAACAATTTCCCACAACAGATGTTAAATGATAAGTGTTAAACGATAAATGTTAAATGACATGACTCGAATCTTTTTAGCGATCGCTGCTACTTTAGGTGGCATTTCAGTAATATTAGGGGCTTTTGCCAGTCATGCCCTCCAAGATAGATTGAGCGAACGTGCTTTAGAAATCTGGCAAACTGGAACAAAATACCAAATGTATCATGCTCTGGCTTTGATTTTTATCGCATTACTCTTAGAACGCTTTCCTAACGGCTCAACACCTTTAATTATGGCGGGATATGCTTTTATTGCGGGTATAGTTCTATTTTCTGGTAGTTTGTATGCTCTTAGTCTCAGTGGAATTAAAATACTCGGTGCAGTTACTCCCCTTGGTGGAGTGGCATTTATTACAGGCTGGATCTGCTTGGTGATCGCAGCATTAAACATTGAGCATTAAACATTGAGCAT
>CAYXWE010000442.1:0-4216 GCA_964468145.1 uncultured Pleurocapsa sp. | reverse complement strand
AAGCCTGGATATGTTGGTACACAATCCGATCCTGTATCTGCCCTGATTTATTGCCAAACAGATTCTGTTGACTACAGTTTCATTAACGGTAAAAAGATTGTAGATAAAGGCAATCTAACTACTGTTGAATTCGCCAACTTAATCGATCGCGCTAACCAAGTTGCGATCGCTTTAGCGAATAGTTAGAGATTTCTCTTCAATTATATTTTTTAGAATTTAAAATACTAGACTGTTAGACGGATTCTTAATTCTGGCAACAATTGGTTAAGTTAGACTAGATCGCCAGAAAAAATTGGCTATTATAAATTATAGAATTAGTCAATCGTTCATCTTTTCTGCATCCCACTAAAGATAAGACGGAAGTAAGGATCGGCATAACATCCTGAAGGAACGCACCTCAGAAATACAAAGCAACCGAGGTGATATAGAGATGAAACTAACTTATAGAGGAGTTCAATATAACGAAGAATATCAATCTTTTTTTACGACCATAGCGACAACCAAAAACCAAGAAATTACCTATCGAGGACATTCTCTCAGAGGGACAATTAAACCTAATTTTCCTTGGCTAGGATATCTCAAGCAACTATTTAGAAAATCGGAATCAAGATCTATTTTAGATCCGATCGCATTTTGGTATGACCATAAAAGAAAATTTATAGCGCAATGCTGGTCTTTAAACGATTTAGAAAAATTAAATCTTGCTTGGAATTTAACTATCCAAATAGAAAAATCTCAAGCATTAAGATCGAAGCAGCAAGTCAAATTAAAATATCGTGGCGTTACTTACTATAAATAACCACGACAGTAATTGCGATCGCGTTAAATAATTGCGATCGCATCAATTTTATCTGCGATATAACTGCGTTTCTTTTGCTTTAGGATTTACATACTCTCTTGTAGGCTTATTTTTACCTGTCATCATCGAGATAATAATAAATGCACCTAAGCCCACTAGAGGGCTAATTAAAGTAGGAAAACCATCAAAATCGGTAGTTAGAATATTGTTAGGAATATATAGCAAAGTATTGTCAATGCCAAAAGCGGTAGGCATCAGCACAAAGAAAATTAATCGCGTTAGCGAACCTAAAATAATGCAAGCTAATGCCCCTTGCCAAGTAGCTTTTGACCAATAAAGACCTCCCGCCAAGGGGACAACTAAACCCGCAAAACTAAGATCGAAGGCAAGTAACAATAAAACACCCGTTGCTGGAACTTTTAAGGCAAAAAAGACTCCCATAATCGTAATCACAAAAGCCATCACGCGGGTAATTAGGAGCAACCTATCTCCAGTTGCATTGCGATCGTCGGAACGAATCCCGATAATATTATGAGCAATTACCGAAGAAGTACCTAAAATTGCTCCGTCAGCAGTGGAAAGGGAAGCAGAAAGAATGGCGACGATAACTAACAATCCCAAGAACGGTGGTGCAACATCACTGAGTAAAGCATAAAGCACGGGTCCTTCAGGAGTGATTCCTCTATCGGCCAAAATTTGTGGTGCGGATAGAGCAATTAAAGAAAAAGGAACGCCAATAATCAAAGTGCCAACACTGCCAATTAAACAAGCTCTGCGAGCAGTTTCAGGAGTTTTAGCTGCGAAAATACGCGCCATAAAATCGATCGCCACTAGGTTACCCAAACCTAAAGCTAATAAAGTTGCCCAATTGATTACCGCCCCAGCACCAGGATCGCTTAATTGACTCATAGCAAGAGGTCCAGTATCAGAGGCAATATCAATACCAAAATTACTGGCGACAAAGGCAAATAAACCCAAAGAACCAACAAAAGCAATACCGACTTGGATGGCATCGGTATAAGCTACCGCAAATAATCCACCACTAGCAGTATAGATAAAAACCACAATCGCCAATAACATTACTCCCGCCGTATAAGTTGTGCCGAGAAAGGTTTCAAACATATACCCTCCCGCTACTAAATTACCAGCTAGCAAAAAAGAGAAGCTCAACACCATTAACAGAGATGCGACTACTTCAGTTAAGCGATTGTATTTAATTCGGTAAAAGTCTGGTATGGTAATCAAACCCATACGATTCATGGGTTTGGCGAAAAACAGTCCTGCCAGAAACAAACATAGTGCTAGTCCGATAGGTAAAGATGCCCCAGCCCAAAAACCAAACTCGGCAACTAAATCTGTGTTGCCCAAGGTGGCGTTAGAATCTACAGACTGTGCCATCAAGGTGGCTGCTGCTAGCGGTAATATTAATCCTCGTCCAGCAACTAGATAGTTTTCGCTATCTCCCTTAACTTGTTTGGCTGCCCACATTCCAATGGCTAGAGTGGCAACTAAAAATATAATAATTCCCCAGAAAAGAAGCTTTTCTGTCATAATACCCCCCGATCTATTCAGACCGTATTACATTTAGTTTTTGTGGGATAAAAATTCTAATTCCCCCTCACTTTTTAAGCTCAAACTATATTTCTTTAGAAATTTATCTCCAATACAAAAAACCCAAGAAGACCGACACTATATTTTTGTCCAATCCTCCTGGGCTTTTGTCCCGCCGTGAAGCTACATAAAAAGCACGTTTCAAAAGCAGTCCATTTCTCTTGAATCGGCACTTATAGAAGCTATTTCAAATTTTTATCTGCTTTAGACTAGCTATTTTTCCCAGCAAAAAAATGTGTAAACTGCTACTTTTATTTTGTCTAATGTTATCAAACAACAATATTAAACCTGCTATTTAATCACATTTTGTATACTGTATACATTAATACTGTTACGCCAAGTTAGTAATGATAATTTTGCTTATTATCAGTAGGTGTGAGTATGAAAATGGACGTTTCAAAAACGCAGATATATGATTCGGGGTTGATAAAAAATTTCAGTAGTCTAATTCTGTACATCGAGAAAACCTGGATACATCTCAAGTCAAATAACATCAAAAATCCACTTTTATGGTTTTTGTTTCTTGCTTTTGTAACAATTGCGATCGATAAAGCCTCAGCATCAGAAGTTGAAGCGATGTCGCAAGTCAATAATGTTCGCCAGTTGCGATCGCGCCAAAGTGAGAATAGTTTCTCAGAAAACAATAAAATGTCGCAAATTACCAATGTTCAGCAGCTAAGAGACGTTTCGCCTACAGATTGGGCTTATGAAGCATTACGTAGTTTGGTAGATCGCTATGGTTGCATTTCAGGTTTTCCCAACCAGACTTATCGCGGAAATCAGCCTTTATCTCGTTATGAATTTGCTGCGGGTTTAAACTCCTGTCTCAATCAGATCGAGCGTTTGATAGCTTCTTCCGAGAGTGTTGACTCAGAAGACATTGCGACTATTCAACGTCTGAGTCAAGAATTTGAGGCAGAATTGGCAACTGTTGGTGGCAGAGTAGATGAAATTGAAAGCCGAGTCGCTGTGCTAGAAGATAATCAGTTTTCTACCACAACTAAGTTTACTGGTAATGTCTTTCTAAATTTAACAGGGGCAACAGCCAGCGAAGATGTTCTAGCCGAAGCAGTCAGCCTGGATACACCTTTTGCCCTTCGTCGTGCGGGGAGAGATCCTAACAATAACCCGATAGTCAGCACCGTTACCGAAGATCCCGAAATTACTTTTAGTTATTATACTTGGCTGAACTTTAACTCTTCCTTTACAGGCAAAGACAATTTAGCCATTCAATTGGTAGCGGGTAATGCCAACTCTCCTGCTAATAATTATGTCTCCGCAGGACTTTACAATACCTTTGGTAGTCCGTTTACCGATCAAACTGGTACGGCTTCGGGTGCGGGTAGCGTTGAAGTAAGAGAAATATTTTATGACTTTCCCCTGGGAGAAAAGTTAAGGGTAGTGGTAGGTCCGAGAATTAATTGGTATCGTTATTTTGACAACAATGCCTATACTTTCTTTTTGACTGGTGCGGGTAGCTACAATTCTAGTGGGGGTACTCTGGTCAATCCTGTAGATAGAGGTTCGGGAGCAGTAGTAACCTACGATCTCAACGACCTAATGACCTTCAAAGTAGGTTACTTGGGAGAAAATACAGAATTTTTGCCTTCTGCGTTTTTTAATACCTCTTCCGATCCCAATAGTGGCTTGTTTAGTGCTACTCAAACCCTAACTGCTGAGATTGATTTTGCGCTCGGCGATCGCGCTAATATTCGTTTACTATACACGCGGGCTACTGTAGACAACAATCAACCTCTGTTTGATGCTGATGGCAATTTAACGGGTTTTGGCATTGGCGGAGCGACA
>CAYXWE010000441.1:0-4218 GCA_964468145.1 uncultured Pleurocapsa sp. | reverse complement strand
AAATTAGAATACTATTGCGATCGCGTTCTTATTCTCTCCAGCTAAAAACAGCCCAGGAGAAACTAAATCAATCTTTAGCTCGTGAGAAAAAATTAAACCAAATTAAATCTAGCTTTGTTTCTAAGGTATCCCACGATTTTCGCAACCCTTTAAACAGCATTTCGGGAATGGCACAAATTTTAGAAACTTACAGCGATAAATTAACCCCAGAAAAGAAAGCAGAAGTTTTACAACAGCTACGGCGCAACGTTACTAAAATGACCGATCTTTTAGACGATGTTTTGCTGATTAGTCAAAAAGAAATGGGTAAATTACAGTTTGACCCCGCACCATTGGAGTTAGCAACATTTTGTAGGGGGATAATTAATGAAGTTCAAACCGCATTCAACAACAAACAAACTATTAACTTTGTTTATCAGCCAGAGCAACCAAAATTTAATTTGGATAGTAAATTACTCAATTACATTCTTACTAACCTCTTGACCAACGCCTGTAAATATTCTCCCCAAGATAGCATTATTGATTTTGCAATAAATTTTCATAACTCGGAATTGACTTTTACAATCTGCGATCGCGGTATTGGTATTCCTCCAGAAGATATCCCCCATCTATTTGATGCCTTCTATCGCGCTAGCAACTCCCTCAACTACCAAGGAACGGGTTTGGGACTGGCGATCGCCAAAGAATATGTGGAGTTTCATCAAGGCAAAATCTCTGTTGAAAGCGAACTAGGAGTTGGTACGACTATTGCGATCGCCATTCCCAGTAACCTCAAAAAGATCTAAAAAGAGCCAAATTATTTGAGTATATTTGCATTTGTTGAATCTTGGGTATGTGAAAAACGCATTCTAAATGAATATTTGTTGAGTTTTGGTAAGTTTGGCTACAAAATAGGGTCAATTTCGATGCCATCTTAAGGTAAAGCAAGCAAAGAAACATCAATGAAGAACTTGGCATCGTTTATACTTCCTTCCATTTTAGGTTTGGTCGCAGGAATTGGACACGGTATTGCGTCTCATCAACAAGATCTCCCTTTTTCTTTAGCCGATCAGGTAATTGAATCAGTTCAACCAGGAAGTAATTCTTTTAATTAGTAGCTCGTCTTAGAAGTTCGAAATGTTTAAGTCTTATTACAAAAATATTAATTTTTTGTGAAAAAGTAGCTGTTGTTACAAATATCCTCAGATAATAAAAAAGTTAAATATTTGGTAACATACAGAGGCTCGAATCAATGAGATTACAAACAGCAACAGACAACACTTCTAGCTTAGATAAGGCTTTGGGCTTTACTTTGGCAGCATTTTCTATGTTTGTGGTTGGTTACACAGCAACCCGCGCTTTTTTAGCTCAACCTCAAGCTCAAAATTATGGTTCTAATAATTCCGATCTAGTGATTCCTCATCAAGCTTCATTGTGGAGCGACTTGGGAAACTAAATCATTAAATTAATTATTAATTATAGTAACTGTCAAATCGATACTTTTAAACTTTAAAAAAGTCAAAATTAAGACTCTTAAGATTTACTTAGGAGTCTTTTTGCTAACAAATTAATTAAGTAGTAAGTTTATTTCATTAATATTTTGACGAATATAATTTGAGCGTGTATAATACAGGGTGATACACTCCAAGCTGGGCAAGTTAATCGAGACTCAATTTTAGTCTAGATCGCATAACGAGGGCGCGAAGGAAATCGATTGGAGCTACAAACAAAACGATTTTTAATGGAGTCTAATAGTCTCGAAACAGTTGTAAATGATTGTTTTTGAGAACTTCTAATTTATGCTTGACAACAGATATCATTGAAGAAATTTTGCTGCTGGCAAAGCTAGTATCGCTGCGGGTAACTAATGAATATTAATAGATTATTTAATGTTAGTTCGTTTGCACGAGTAGCAATTTTTAAGAAGACTCTAGCAATAGATCTGAGTTTAAAAGTGCCATGAACGGTAAACCAAAAAATAAATTAAAGCGTTGGTTTGTGATAGGAATTAGCGAAGTCATTTTGTCTTTAATTCTCATTGCTATAGCACCAATTTTTCTTAACTCGAACAAGCCGATCTTTGGCTTTTTGATTTGGTTTACAGTACCGACTACTCTTGCTGGTTCGAGTCTTTATGCAGCAGGCAAACTTGGATCGGCAAATAGAGCCAGAAATATATTTATCGCAGCCTTCCCTGAATATTCAGATCTAGGAGTAGAACGATTTATAAATCTGACACCAGAGCGCGTAGCATCCCAAATTGACTTATTGATATCTGCAAAGGAAAGCGAAGAAGTTCGAGAATTAAACATTTCTCTGTTTGAGATTTTAGAGCAAACATACAATGAAAAAAATTAAATCTCAAATTGCTTCCTTAATTGGTTTATCCTTACTTGCTGGTAGCCTCAGTGGTTGTGGAAGTATTCCTGGTACTAGCGTAGCTACTGTCGAGCCTGGGTTTGCTGGCTTGAAGATTCAGCTTTATGGGGGAGAAAAAGGGATCGATAATGCGGAACTGGTTTCGGGGCGAGTTTGGTACAACGGGTATACAGAAGACGTAGTAGTTTTTCCTACCTACATCAACACCTACCCCTTTACCAAATCCCCTACCGAAGGCTCGCCTACTGACGAATCAGTAGTTTTTTCTGTTAGTGGTAGCCCTGTTTCTGCTGATGTAGGGGTTTCCTTTGGATTTACTACCGAGACAGTAGCCAATAAAAACGGAACAAAATTACATCGCTTCTATAAAAAATATCGCAAAACTCCCGATGCTTTTCGGGCTAATGAATTGCGTAATGGGTTGCGCAATTGTTTTTCTAGCGTTGCCGAAAATCAAAAGTTAACCCCTTCAATGTTGCCCTACAATCAGCAAAAACTGGTAGCAGGAGTTACTGAATGTACTCAACAGCGTTTTCCGACAATTTCTATTCAGGATGTTTCTTTGCTATCGCCCCTAAGATTGCCTCCAGATATTCAAAGAAGTATTGACGAGCAGTTTGCTGCTCAACAGGCTGCTCAAACCGCAGAAGCCAATCGTCGTAAAGTCGAAGCGGAGGCTGCTGCTAATATTGCCAGAGCTAAGGGAGAAGCTCAGGTTGCGATCGAAAAAGCCAGGGCAGAGTCGCAAGCCAATCGCTTGCGAGCAAAATCGATTACTCCCGAACTATTAAAATTAGAACAACTGCAAATTGAAAGAGAAAGAATTGATAAATGGAATGGTAACGAGCCTAGCACCATCATTCAAACTCCTAACGTGCAGTTAGGAAGCAAGAGATAAACTGTTTAATTTGATAGTATTCTCTAAGACAGATGACAAGGGTGCGGAGTCTATTTTAAAGTGAAATGCTAAACCTACTAAAATCTAACTTTGAAATAGACTGTGGTACCTTTAAAAGACGAAAATCCCATTAAAATTACCCCTTATGTAACTTATATCTTAATCGCAGCTAATATTTTGGCGTTTGTTTATGAATTAAGTTTGAATCCTAATCAATTAAATATATTCTTCCATTTATTTGCAATTGTTCCCCAAGAGTTAACCGCTAGTCTTAATGGTGTTGCTATTAATCAAGGCGTACCAGAATTAGCCACTTTAATTACTTCTCAGTTTCTTCATGCAGGTTTTACCCATATTGCTTTTAATATGCTATTTTTGTATATTTTTGGTAATAACATCGAAGAACAACTGGGAAGTTTAAAATATTTATTCTTTTATTTAGCCTGTGGTGTATTAGCAGGTTTGTCACAATGGTTTTTCTCTGCCATGTCTACTGTTCCTTCTTTGGGAGCGAGTGGCGCGATCGCAGGAGTAATGGGAGCGTATATTTTAAAGTTTCCCCAGGCTAAAATTGTCACTCTCGTACCTCTAGGATTTTTCTTTCCTCTATTTAGAATACCTGCTGTTTACTTTCTCGGTTTTTGGTTTTTGCAACAGGCTTTTAATGGTGTTGCTTCTTTTGAAGTGCAGGCTAGTATTGGTATGGAAAGTGGTGGCGTGGCTTATTGGGCGCACGCAGGAGGTTTTATTTTTGGTGCAATATTAGGGCCAATATTGGGGCTATTTTCTCAAGATAAATCAGAATCAAC
The DNA here is from genome assembly GCA_964468145.1 of uncultured Pleurocapsa sp. Lineage (GTDB taxonomy): Bacteria > Cyanobacteriota > Cyanobacteriia > Cyanobacteriales > Xenococcaceae > Waterburya. Next base: position 153 of record CAYXWE010000441.1, on the reverse strand, counting down.
TATTAATTATTAACTACTAATTACCGAAATTTTGATAAATGTTAAATGATAAATGAAAAGAGGTATCGCTATGAATCTAGGAACGCTAATAGGATTTTTGGCGATTATTATTGCTTTATATATACTGTGGCAAATTAAACAAGTTTTATTGTT
>CAYXWE010000440.1:0-4219 GCA_964468145.1 uncultured Pleurocapsa sp. | reverse complement strand
CCCATTATAAAAAAAATTTTAACAAAAGTTGCGATCGCCAGTCAAGACCTAAAAATAAAAAATTTTTGCCCGTTGCTGATTTCAAAAATTACGCGATTGCAAAAAGGAATGCCCACCGCTAGCGAAGCGATCGCCATACATCATCATAAACTAAATAGGAGCTTGCGCGCCAACAAGTTTTTCTTTTTTAAATAATTAAAATTTTAATTTTAGGAGTGGGGTCAAAATAACAAAGCAGTTACTACAACTGTAACCAAAGTAGAGAAAAAGTAATAAAATATAAAAGAGATATCTTGTTGCTTACTTTTTTTACGTTGTTCTTGCCAAGCCCTTTGATTGAGATCGTTTGATAGTAAATATTTTTCAAATGTTTCTAATTCCAATTCAAAAAAATTATAATTAGATTCTGTAATGTATTGCAGTATAGTGTTTACTGATAAAATACATTCTAGCCGATCTTGTTTTTTGTCAATTTCAATTTGGCAAATTAAGTGTTTCATATTAAATGAAAGTAAATTACCCAAAAAGTTTCCCCGCGTTCCTTTTAAATAAGCTTCCGAACGTCGAATAAACTTCATTCCTCTATTTTCCCAATATGTGCAAAGTTTGCGAATCGAAACATCAACATTTTCTCCAATCAAAATAGTCCTGGTAACTTTCATAAGTAAAATTTAATACGATATTCAAAGTAGATTGAATAGTATAAAAATTAATCTACTTAAGATTAAGTTACCCAATAAATTTCTCGAAACAAGCAATTTGTACGGCTATATATAGTCGTAACCGCTGTCAAACACATTGGCAGCTAAAGCTAGAAATTATCTCCTCAACAAAAAAAAGACAGGTAATAAATACCTGCCTTAATAAACTATTCGATTCAAATCACAGATGAATAAATTAGAAGTTCATTTCTGCTGCTTGGACTCTTTCTACTTGTTTCTTCTTAATCACTAGTAGAATTTGGCAAATCATAATACCACCAGCAAAAGCCATCAAACCGCCAATACGTGCGGGACTTTGTAAAACTACTTCTGTATCCATTTGACCAAAACCACCAACGTTGGGGTTGTTAGTCAAGGCTTCACCAGCAGCAATTTCTTGACCTTCGGCAACGATTAATTCTGGCCCTGCGGGGATAGTATCGGTAACAGTACCATCAGCACTATCAATAGTTACTTCGTAACCGCCAGCCTCTTGAGGAGCGATCGCAGCAATTGTACCTGCTGCAGAAGCTTTAATTTGGTTGTTGTTACTGGGTTGTCCCGTAGGATATATTTGTCCGCGTCCTCGGTTTGCACCTAAGTGAACTGCATACTTACCAAAGTTGATGTTTTTATCAGTTTTGGGATTGGGAGAAAGGACGGGGAAAGTAATTTCTTGGTACTGATCGCCAGGTAGAGGGCCAACGATAATTACGTTGTCGTCGCCTTCTTTATACTCTTGGAAGTATACACCGCCAACTTCTTCCTTCATCTCTTCGGGAATACGGTCTTCAGGAGCAATTTTAAATCCGTCAGGTAGCATCAATACTGCACCGACGTTTAAACCGCCTTTAGAACCATCTCCAAGCACCTGCTGACTATCTAAGTCATAAGGAATTTTAACTACTGCTTCAAACACAGTGTCGGGTAGTACGGATTGAGGAATCTCAACTTCTGCTTCTTTTTCTGCTAGGTGACAGTTAGCACAGACAATTCTACCTGTAGCTTCTCTGGGAGTTTCAGGAGCAGTTTGTTGCGCCCAAAAAGGATAAGCCGAAGCAGACTGAGCTACTACTAGGTCGCTAGCAAAGAATATAGCAACAGTCGCGATCGCAACTACCGCAGATTTAGTGATTATGTCCTTGGCAAACTTTAATACTGCCAATGGTTTTAATGTTCTCATTTGTTCGATCGACAATCTCAAAAAGATTAATTTTATGAATAATATTTGGTATGGATAAGTAAGGTTGAGAAAAATTTAACGAGGTCAATCGGAAAATTCTTTGTTCCTTGTTCCTTAACTTACGCCCAGTAAGGCTTTTCTCCAGTACGGAAATCAGTTTCAGTCCACTGGCTAAATATTAGTTTGTCATCTTTGACTTCAGCATTAGCCAATGCTAGAGATAGAGGTGCAGGACCTCTTACTACTTTGCCAGTCTCATCGTATTGAGAACCATGACAAGGACACATAAATTTGTTTTCACTTGCATTCCAAGGAACTACGCAACCCAAGTGAGTACATACAGCGTTGATACCGTAATTACGTAAAGTAGAATCTCCTTCTACTACTACATAAGTAGGATCGCCTTTTAGACCTTGAGCCAAAGTGCGATCGCCTGGTTGGTGAGTTTCTAAAAATTCACTAACAATAATATCGTTACCGAGTGCATCTTTGGCAGTTATACCGCCACCAGCACCACCACCAGTATTAGGAATAAAATATTTTACTACTGGATATAAAGCACCCAACGCTACCCCTGTGATTGAGCCAAAGGTCAGCAAATTCATAAATTGTCTGCGCCCCATATCGGGGACGTAATTGTCCTCGTTGTTGGGTACGTTACCAGAAACTTGAGCCATAACTATAGATTAATTGTATTTTTTGTAAACGTAGAATGATGACTGGGAGATGTCTAAAACTTTCTCTGTAAAAGAGTTGTGCGTTGCTCTCCGTCTTGTTAAAGTTAACAGTTGCTCTAATGTACTAAAGTCTAAAACGGCGATCGTTGCCTGCAAGCTATTGGGCAAAGCCAATTTTAACTTTACATTAAATGCAATATGAACCAATGTATTAAATTATTACAGAGATTGAGTATCCATTCCACTCTGAGTTAGTTTCTTTTTTAATAAAAATATGATTACAGGCGAACAATTACATCAGCTTTTGCTAGAAAAGTGGGGCTGTTCCTACGATGTACAACTTAGAAAAGTTCGAGGCAAAATTTTTGTTCAGGTAATGTGGAAATATCTCGAACAGGCTTCGTTTCCTCTATCTCCTCAAGAATATGCCGAAAATTTAAACGCGATCGCCAATTATCTCAATGCTTGGAATGGTGTCGAGCAGTTACAGTCTTTTATTGCTAAAACTCGCGAACGTCCCAGGTTAGGAAAAGCGGTTAGCATTCAATTAGACCTGGGCGAACGTAGTTCGGAATGGATTTTAGACGATCTTTAAGATAAGTTAAGAAATTTTACAGAAACTTCATTAATGAGAAGCTTGAGCCTTGGCTGGTTGTAGCAAGCTAACAATACTGCCATCGGGAGTACGCATAGCTGCGACTTTACCAAAAGAAGGTTCTCTAACATTGCCTTCCAAACTCGCGCCTTCTGCTTCTAAAGTGGCGATCGTCGCATAAACATCGTCTACATGAAAACTGAGGATAGGAGAACTTCCCGACTGACCATTTTCGGGGGCTGCATGGAGAGCGATTGTAGTGCCGTTGGCATCTAGTTCTGCCCATCCTGGGCTAGATGTAATTACTTTGAGTCCCAATCCTTCGCTGTAGAATTTTACCGTTGCGGGGATATCTTTGACCATCAGCATAATGTGCTTGAATTCAACTGCCATTGTTACAATCTCCAAAAGTTTTATTTTATATATTCAATTTCTTCTGTTTAGTATACAAATTTCCAATTTTTTAGGTTATTTATTCCCTCAACTACAAACGAGTAAACTAGTTAATTGTGAATAAAACAGCTTGAGGTACTCATGGAAAGCAAAAGGGTTGGGGTAATTGGTGGCGGTCAATTAGCTTGGATGATGGCAGCAGAAGCCCCCAAGTTGGGTATTAAGTTAATCGTACAAACTCCTAACCAAGATGACCCAGCCGTGATGCGATCGCATGAGGCGATCTTGGCAGATGTTGATGATGCTGTGGGTACTGCTAAATTAGCTAAACTCTGCAATATTGTTACCTTTGAGAATGAGTTTATCGATCTCGAAGCACTGCAAAAATTGGCACTACAAGGAGTTTGTTTTAATCCTAGCTTAGATGCTCTTGCTCCCTTACTAGATAAATACGATCAGCGTAGTTATCTTAAAAGTATTAATATCCCCGTACCAAAATTCAGTCTTTATTCATCTGGACGAGATCTTGTTTCTAGTTATGGATTTCCCGTTGTTTTAAAAGCCCGTCGTCATGGTTATGACGGACAAGGAACTTTTATTATTAAAGATACAGAAGGTTTAGAAAAGTTATCTGCAAGTATTCCGATAGAGGAATTGTTAGTTGAAGAAT
>CAYXWE010000439.1:0-4222 GCA_964468145.1 uncultured Pleurocapsa sp. | reverse complement strand
CTGGTTATCGGGTAGAAATAGACTGCACGGGGGAACGTTTGGGCAAACAAATACGTAATGCCGAATTAGAAAAAATCTCTGTAGTGGCAGTGGTTGGCAAGCGGGAAGTTGAAACCCAAACTTTAAGTATTCGCACCCGTCAACAAGGAGATATCGGAACGATGAGTATAACCGAGTTGAAAGAGAGTTTAGCAGAAGTTCTAGCAAATAAAACTAAGATTTAGATACGGTGTTAGATAAAAATTTCTCATTTAAGATTGAGCAGTTACACCGTGAAGGAAAACAACTAACAGGATGGGAAAAATGTCAGTGTCGTAAAGCTAGAATTGCTGCGTAATCATATTGGTTGTGCATTACTGGTTTGGGTACGCCTTAAATATTTGGCGATCGCCAAATACTCTAATGTTTATCAACTTAAAAATGGTCTTCTTCAAGACTATCTAATTCAGCAACTGAAAAATCCTTCTCTTAAAATGATTCTTGCGTAAGTCCTAATTATAAAACAGAGATAAACTAATTATTTTTTCTTTAAAAATTAATTCGATTGTAGAATTTGAAATAAATTCTAATTTGTTTTTCAAACCTAAGTTGATAATCGATCTAGACTCAGAAAATAATAATAATTTTTGCAGCCTGTAGTTGCTAATTCCATTTAATAAATTGGGATTTTCCAAAAGTAAAAGAGGTAAAATGGAGTTGTTTAGCACCTCTTGGGGATGTTTGTTAATTAGTCTTAATAATACTTTTGTAGGTGTATTAGGGTTACTAGCGATCGCTTTTTTGAGTTCAATATCGTCGATCTTAGCCAATGACCTAAGACGTTTTCAAAATTAATTACGGGCGCGATCGCCTTGAATTAAATTATACTTAAATAACCTGTCTTTAATTAATTGACTGATTCTTGCAAAATAGCTTGTAAACGGCTGCGAAATTGTCCTTTGGGATGTCCGCCTTTTACTTCTCCCAAAATTTTAAAATCACCTTCTGGAGACTCACAAACAAGATATGTCGGCCAACCCATATCTTTTTTATCGGGATATTGCGCCATCAATATTTGACGATACTTGCGGTAGGTGGCAGTATCCTGCATTTTGACATCAATAAATTCTAAATCTAATTCTTTGGCTACCTTAGCGTCGTAAAAAGACATTTTGTGGCACACACCACAGTCTTCTGAAGAAAATTTTACAAGAGCTTGAGTCATGTTATTGAGCATTTAACATTGAGCATTTAACTAACATTTAGCATTTAATATCCATAATCGAGCAAAATTTTAGAGAAATTTAGCATAAACATAAGCAATTCCTTCGGAGAATACTTTGCGAAATCCTTCACTAGAAGTCCACCAGGCTTGAGGATCGTAGTCTTGAGGAGGATGGGCGATGATGCCAATGGGAATCTCTGGTTGAAAAACTCGTTTGTATAGTAGCCAGGTGCGACGGCTGTGGGCATCTACAGTGTAGACGTTGATTCCTTTTGGCTCGATCTGGTTTTTTGCTAGCCACTTTTTGACTTCTATGGCAGAGGTTAAAGTGCGATCGCGAATTGCTAGAGGAGTAGGTATGGGCTGAATTTTTTGCGGATCGAAACCCAATTCAATCATTGTTGCCTGAGAAAGATGGGCAAAATCTTTATACTCGGATAAGTATTCTGCTCGTCCAAAACGACTCCCCGCAGTAATCATCAGTTGATAGGGTTTGCGTTCAAATTCATCGATCGCGCCAATAATTCCTTCATCACCAATCCATCCTTCTACAATCAGGATATCTGCGCTTACAGGAGCAGAATGGGCTAAAAATGGTTCTAGTTTGAAAATGAATAGCCAGACGGAGATTGCGATCGCGCTAAATACAGCCAGCCAACCCCTCATACTCAGTCCCCATCGGGGGCGATAAGAAATCAAGCCCCACAATTTTTGGTGTTTTTTTGGCATTACAGTCAAACTTTATTTTTTTTACCAAGATGCGATATTTCTTGTTCGCAACAATAAGGCATCGGTATTGGTTTGACCAGCCAGTGTTCATTTTTCGTGAGTTCAATGTTCAATGTTTAATGTTTAATGTTTAATGTTTAGTTCTGAATTGTCATATTTTGTTGACCAATAACTAATAACAAATGACAAAAAACTACTAAATGAACGATCCTAGATTGTTTTTGCCCATAGGTCTAATAATAAAGTACGGGAAAATTACTGAAGTCAAAAAAAGATAGTTTGGATATGTTTGGATAGTCCTATCTCATATATGACAAATGAAAATAGACAAATTACTCCAGACTTCGGCAGTAGGATTAGCATCTTTTTTGGCATTGGCTTTTACCGCTAATCATGCTCAAGCACTGGATTTTACTATATCTCCTCCCTTTTCTGTCGGTGATTTTTCAGCAACAGGAACTATTAGGGTTGATGACGCGGCCATTCCATCTTCTCCATCTAACCCTTTAGGGCTATCGGATATCACCGATTATACGATTACAATTAGCAATCCCACTGCAGGAACTTCAGAAACTCTCATCGGAGGAACGGCCTTTGGTACAGATAATTCTGTTCTAGAGGACTCCAATGGTGGTTTGACTGGAACAGTAACTACTTCTAGCCTAGCAATTAATAACTTTTGCTTGTCTGAATCTAGAATTCCAAACTGCGACAAAGACAACGAGTTTACTTTTGTAAATAATTTGGCTTCTGATAGTGTGAATGTTGCTTTTGCTGGTATGAGCGATAATGCAACTCCAACGAATAATCAACAATCAATACAAGGACCAATAGATTTGGTAGCGACTCCTGTTCCTTTTGGCGTGTCTACGGATTTATCTTTGCTAATCCTTGGGAGTATGTGGGGTGCTTCTCATTTACGCAAAAAAATGGTAGCGAAAAGTTAGTAATTGATACTTAATATTAATAATATTTAATTTTACTAAAAAACTCAGTGTTGTTACTGAGTTTTATATTTTTTAACACTAACGAAATAAAACTAAACTGTCAAATATCGATGCACTAAACTATCAGTTAGTTCGGGAGTTGTTCCTTGGGCGACGATCGCGCCTTTATCCATAATAAAAAATCTTTTAGCAAGCTGACGAATGAAGTCAATTTTTTGTTCGACAACGATTACTGTAATACCTTTTTCTTGGTTAATTCTTTTTAAAGTGTCTTCAATTTCTTGCACGATAGATGGTTGAATCCCTTCTGTTGGTTCATCCAATAACATAATCTTAGGATTGCACATCAAACCCCTGGCAATTGCTAATTGCTGTTGTTGTCCCCCACTAAGTAATCCTCCTTGACGGGATAAATGTTCCTTGAGCATAGGGAAAAACTCAAATATTTCTGAGGGAATTCTTTTACTACTTTTGCCACTGGCACTAGTGCCTAATTTAAGATTATCTAGAACCGAAAGATAAGGAATAATCTCTCTACCCTGAGGAATATAAGCAATACCATAACGCGATCGCTTATATGTTGGAGCTTTAGTGATATTTTTATTATTGAAAGATAAACTACCCTTAGTTAATTTGTTTAAGCCAATAATACTCCGCAATAAAGTAGTTTTCCCTACGCCATTACGACCCAAAAGACCAACCATATCACCTTTGTTGATAGTCATGTCTACATCAAACAAGACGGGGGTTTGTCCGTATCCCGCAGTCAAGCCATTAAGTTCAAGTATTGACATCGATCTTTTCTCTTCCTAAATAAACTTCAATTACTTTGGGGTTGTTTTGGACTTCCTGTACCGAACCTTCTGCCAATTTTGCGCCTTGGTGTAGGACAATAATTCTCTCAGCAATTTGTTTGACAAACTCCATGTCGTGTTCGATCGCGACAACCGCATGATCTTGTGCCAAGGTTTTGATAATCTCTCCTGTGGCGTGGGTTTCTTCGGGAGTCATACCTGCGGTGGGTTCATCTAGTAATACTACTGCGGGATCTTGAGCAATTACCATGCCAATTTCCACCCATTGTTTTTGACCGTGAGACAAAGAAGATACGGTAGTAGCAGCATTATCTAATAAGCCAATGCGATCGAGGACATCAATAATTTTTTCTTTTTTGGCTTTAGTCAGCTTGGCTGTAATGGAATTAAAAATGCCGTGGCTACCTTTTAAGGCTAATAAAATGTTTTCAAAAACTGTTAATTCATTATAAACATTGGGATTTTGAAACTTGCGCCCAATACCCATTCTGGCAATATCTGAAGGGCTTTTATTGGTAATATCTTGA
>CAYXWE010000438.1:0-4229 GCA_964468145.1 uncultured Pleurocapsa sp. | reverse complement strand
GTTGCTTGGTATTAAATGTTGGCTCGCGATCGGGTTTGAGAGAAGGATTGAGGTTGAGGGTGGTGTTGCCAACCTGTAGTTGTGGCAAAGAAAATTTGTCTTTTTTGGTGGAAGTGGCTTCTAATTCATCCAGCGGTTTGAGGTCTTTTTTGATTGGAATTAAGCCAAGTATAGGCAACTTGATACTTTCTTTGAGTTCTTCAGAAGAATGAAACACAGGATCGAGTCTTTCTGCCAACAATGCAGCACCCAGTCCCAGCAAAATCCCAGAAATCAAGCCCAAAACTATATTACGCGGTGGGCTAGGCGAGATGGGTTCTTCTGTTACTAATGGTTCGGCGATCGCCTGCCAGGGTAATCCCTGCTGCGCTCCTTTTAGCTGTAGTTCTTCTTGAGCAGTTAAAAAACGAGTCAAACTTGCAGTAGCTACTGTCAACTGCCTGTTAAGGTCGGTATATTGGCGAGCAATGACGGGCATCTGCGTAGTCAATTCTTTTAGGCTAGCTATCGCCGACTGCAAAGCTTGCTCTCTGATTTCTAAGATTTCAATTTTGTTAGCTGCTTGAATATATTGTTGATTGAGTTCCAAACGTAAAGTACTAGGAGAAGTCAAATTAGGCGTACTTTGAAAGGTGTTAGACAAATTATCTCCTAAAACACCATTAGCTTCCTGTTGCAGAAGAGCGACTAATCTAGTTTTCTTTTCTTGTAAAGCTCGAACAATCGGATTTTCGGGTTTGAAACGAGCTGATTCTTGAGCTAGCTCTACTTCAATCTTTTGTAGCTCGTCGAGCAAATTCTGGTAGCGTGGCGACTCGCTCAGATAACTAGCTGCTAAAGCTTGCTGGGGTTCTAATCCTAGCTGCTGTTGTAAAAGATTATAGGAAGATTGAGTTTCTTTTAACTCTGCTTGAGTCTCAAACAGTTTTTGTTCAAAAGTAGCTTGTTTGTTAGCTAATAGTTCCGCTTGGCTCTCTGGATCTAGTAAATTATAGTCTTGGCGAAAAGTCTGTACTTTGCCCTGCAACTCATCCACTCTAGCGCGGACTTCGGGCAACTGGTTTTCCACGAAATCTAACCCTTGCTTAACTTCAGCCCTCTTTTCTTCCAGGGAGTAGCTTAGATAAGCTTCAGATAAATTATCTAGAACAAACTTAATTTTTTGAGGATCGGTATCGACATAAGATATTTCTAAAATTTTAGTTTGGTCTAAGCGATCTATCTTTAGAGGAGATTTTTTAGGTTTAATTAAGTTTTTATATTCGATTTCTGGATACTTGTTAGTCAAAGTATCGATAATGGGTTTCAAAACACGAGGACTGCGTAAAACTTCAATTTGAGTCTCGTAGTCTAAACCACTTGCATCGAGATCTGTCTGTAATAGAGATAAAGGATCTTGCTGTTCTTCAGAAACAGGTTCGACCAGTAATTTAAAACTACCCGAATATAGAGGTTCTTGATTGAGGGTAACTAATACTGCTGCAGTAGTTACTCCAAAAGCTACCGCACCAATCAAACGCAAACGGTGTTTAATGATGTTTGTAAGTTGGCGTAAGTCGAGTCCCTCTTCATCTGGTTCGCTTACGACTCGATCGACGACAGGTGCAGAATAAACGTAGTTCTCACTTCGATCTTGGTCGCTAATTCGGCTGCCGTTTCCATTCATCAGGGAGGGATAAGCGGAACGATCTGAACTTCTATCGGGCATTATGTCATCAATCCTCACAACACGGATTACTTTAAATACTGGTTATTGGCATAGTAACCCACTACTACTATCTAAATAGAAGTAGTGAGCTATTTATCGTACTAAAAATTTAGAAGATTGCGTTGAGCAAGCCAAATACTCCACTGAGGGGGCTAGTAACTTTGCCTACACCATCAGTTACCTTAGTTCCTCCAGAGCGATTAACTACAACTACGTCGTTTTCACCCAAAACAGGGTTTGTTTCTTCGTTGACTTCCGCTCCAAAGTCTATTTGGACTTTACGCTTGTCTACCGTACCATCCGCCTTGAGGCTGACTAATTCAACTTCGTTCCTATTGGCACGTTGAGAATCAAATCCACCCGCAGCTAAAATTGCTTGGTTTAATGGAGTATTGGGTCTGACCTGCACGGGTCCGGGACTAACTACTTCGCCCACTACGTTAACTGTAATGTTTTCTCTGCCTACCGTACTTTCAATAGTCTTACGGCGATCCGCTTCACTAATATTGTCCGCTTTAGCGATGGTAATTTTGTCGCCATCTTGCAGAATTAAATCTTGATCCGTGTCTCCAGATTGAATTAATTCCCACAAATCTACAGAAATCAGTTTTTCCGAACCATCCCAGGAAGTACGCTTGATTTCTACTTCTTTAACATCTGCTAGAGGTTTGATTCCATTAGCAGCAGCGATCGCTTGAGTTAAACGAGGAGGAATGGACTCTTGTCTGCCTTGGTTAGTAGTATTAGCATTATTGTTTCGGCTTAACAATTCTGGCTGAATAAAGTGAGAACCTGGGCGATATACTTCTCCAACTACCGCTACCTGAATGGGCTTATCAGACTGTAGACCAAAACTTGCTTCTGCAAGTTTGTTCAATTCTGAAGTATTAATTTCATCTGTGGTAGGAACAAAAATGTTGTCCCCATCGCGAAGAGAAATATCCTGTTTGATTTTGCCTTTAGTCAACAAGTCCCAAAGATTGGCATTGTAGACTACTTCTTTGCCTTTAATTTCTCTGCGGACTCTTACATTACGCACGTCTGCAATAGTGGTGATACCGCCAGCTTGTTGAATAATATTAGTTACGCTGGGGAACTTAGGATTATCAGCACTTAGAGAAATTTCGTAAGATCCTGGGTTATCTACTTCTCCCGAAACTCCAATTTTTAGGGGACGAGGCGCAATTAGACCGACAGTAATAATTGGTCGTTTTAAATAAGTAGAATATTCCTGGGAAACTTTTTCAGAAGTTTCTTTGAGGGTTAGTCCCCTCACGTCAACTCTACCAACCAAAGGCAGACTAATTGTACCGTCAACTAGTACTGGGTAATCACCACTATATTCCTCTACTTGGAAAATATTGAGATTTACCCGATCTCCCGCACCAAGGGTATAGTCGCTCTCGCCAGTGGCAAATTCAACATTTTCTGCAGGAAGGGGAGCAGGAGAAATAGGAGCAGGTTGGGATGAATTACGATCTTCTAAGGGCGGTAAAACCTTATAATCGAGTCCTTCTTTATCGCTTGATGATTGATTGCGATTCGCATCCTGCAACTCTATGGTGTTCTCTTGAGCGATCGCGGGAGCAGTTGCTAGAGCCAAACACAAAGATAGTGCCACAGCACTGTACTTATTAACTCTATCTAAAAATAATTGATACCAAACAGATGTAGTTTTCATAAAAATATCACAATGAAAAAAAGTAGATTATTGCGACTAGACTAACCATTATTATCTCTTGAAGTTAAAATGTCGAAAAAACAAAAACAAAAGTTTCCTTTCTTAATTGGTTCTAAGTGGACAGCTAAACAAAAAACTTGGGGCTGGAGACATTTCCAAGTTGTAAATCGCAAGAACCAAGGAAAATGGGTCTTTGCCGAAATGGTCGCATCATGCGATCCTCAGACTCGATTTTGGTTAAATGCGATTCAACTAAAAGATGATTCGCTCTGGCTACCTGGATGGAAAACTATCCAAGAGATAGATGAGGTAGAGGATACTAATGACGTGAATTTATTCTAGCTATTAAGCTTCTTTATATGTTTAAAGATTAAATCAAGTTTTTGCTAACAATGTCTCAATAAATGACTTGAAAAAATAATAACATTATCTTCGGTAAATGTTTTTTAGTTTCTGTATAAAGTTATAGGATAGATATAAAGTAGGGATGAATAATGTGACTGCTGCGCGAGGGAATATCGTCAAAATATAGGACTGAGTTTCTATGACGGAAGATCTTTCTTTGACAGTCGAATTATTAGAATATATTAAATTGAGTGCGATCGCGTTCGAACGCAAAAAGCGCTCCAAGATAGAAATCCTAGATACTAAGAAATAAGAGTAGCAATTGGCAACTCTCATTTCAGAAGATATTTTTGTTTAGCTCGATCGCTCGTCAATTCACTAAATTTAGGAGGGATCGGGCTTTAATTATTTCTCGATCGCCCTTGTGCCAAAATCGATTTTGCGAGTTATTTATTTTTTTTCTTTTTGGAGGGTTTGGTAACGATCTTAACCGAG
>CAYXWE010000437.1:0-4246 GCA_964468145.1 uncultured Pleurocapsa sp. | reverse complement strand
TCGGCAATTAGGCGGACACACTGGAGATACCTACGGTGCAGTTGTCGAATGGAGTGAAGCTTTGATATTATGTTGGCTGACAATTTTTTAAGATCGAGCGGCTGTTTGTTATTCGTCACTTTTAGGTAGCTCTCGTTCGGTTTTCAGCCATCTACTTTGAGGATTAACGATAAATTTCAAATAAATTGGAATCTTACTCAAAATATAAAAGGGAATAGAAAGCAGGTTTTTTAACGATAGATCCGAACGTCCAAAACGAATCCAAGCTAACAATACACCAACCATTAAAAATACTCCTGCAACACTAACTATAATGGCAGGAAGATAAGATGCACCGCCAAGAGTTGCAGATAACCAAGTAGCGATCGCCCCCACCAGCCAAAAGATGACGAGTAAAGATAGAGGGGGGACAGAAATATCCAAAGCTAAAACCAAGGCTGCCAAATTACCAGTTTTCAAAAAAGCCTTAAGCAGTCGCGGAACTTCTACTCCTATCATTTCTAGGTGTCCGTGTTCCCAACGCGATCGCTGACTTTGAGCGTCCTTATCTTTCATCAAGCGACCGACGACAAAAGCATTCTCGCAAAATACAGGAGTCGAACCAGCTAAAGCTAAATCTACCGTAAGCTGCATATCATCGGTAGTTTTGCTCCCTGCTAGGGAAACTCGATCGATCAGCGACCAAGGAAAAGCCATACCCGAACCCGTCAGCAAACAATGCCAACCCAAGCGTTTTAAACCCAACAAACGCACCAAGTTTTTGACTTTAATTGAAAACATCGAAATATTATCTTTGAGGTTGGGAGTATCGGGCTGCTCCATTAAATAGGTAGATTGTACTGGTCTGCCAGTAGCGATCGCTTGCAGGGTAATATTCTCGATCGTTCCTGGTTCGATAATGCAGTCCCCATCTAAGATTACTAAAACTTCGGGAGGAGTATCTTTTATTTTCTGCATCGCATAATCTAGGGCGTATCCTTTCCCGCGATCGTTGAGATTAGTTCTTTCTAGTACTGTTACTCCCGTCGCCCTAGCCAACTCCGCAGTGTTGTCATGGCAATTGTCTGCAATTACTATAATCCGATCTTGCTCTGTTATTTGTTGTTTTAAAACTTCGAGAACCTCAGTAATTTGTTCCGCTTCGTTGTGGGCGGGAATTAAGACGGTAGTTTTTGGTCTTTGAAGCTCGCTTAAATCTAGCTGAGACTTACTAGAAACAAAAGCAGAAAAACACTCAATAAAAAAAACCACACAAGGAATAAGAACAATTATCCCTGCTAATAATAAAGCGACGTTAACAATTTTCAGTAAGTCCATTTCAATCACAATCTATCTATAACTTAGTTACTTATAATGCAGACTAAATCCCGAACACTTAGTTTATCATCAGTATTTTGCTCTAATTCATTCCCCAAAACCAGAGGACTTCAGTTTCGAGTAGGTATCAAAGAAAAATCATGTTAAATTTAGTAAACTAGGGAATCTAAATTTAATAGTTTACGACATTTAATTAACGTTAATCCTTATTTATCGATAGTGCAATCAAACTATTAACTCAGATAGTAATTCAATTTATCTTTAGAATTTATATATCAAATAATTAAAATATGCTCATTTCTATTTGTGTTATTACATTTAAACGTCCTGAAGGTCTAAAACGCCTCCTCAAAGGAATCAATCAATTGACTTTTGAGCGGGTAGAGCGTCCTAGGATTGAAGTAATTGTAGTGGACAATGACACCCGTGGCGTTGGATTGAGAGTTTGCCAAGAGGTCAAGCCTGATTTTCAATGGTCGCTCAAAACTGGTGTCGAGTCACAAAGAGGCATTACCTATGCTCGAAATAAATCTGTTAGTTTGGTTTCCAAAGAGGCTGATTTTGTAGCAATAGTGGATGATGATGAAATACCCGAACCATCTTGGCTAGAAGAGTTATTATTAGCCCAACAGAAATATCAAGCAGATGTGGTTACTGGGCCGATTATTCCTCGTTTTCAAGAAGAAGACGATGTTCCTCAGTGGATTACCAAAGGCAAATTTTTGCACGATCCTCGATATCAGACGGGAGAAAAACGTCATGTGGCATTTACTAATAATGTGATGATTAAAGGAGATATCGTTCGTCAATATGGAAAGCTATTTGACGATCGCTTTGCAATTTCGGGAGGAGAAGATTCTCAATTTTTTATGAGTCTTAATAAGGCCGGTTACAAAATTGTTTGGGCGGATGAAGCAATTATTTACGATGTAGTACCCCCATCTAAAACCAATCTTAAGTGGATTTTGACCCGCGGTTATCGTACTTGGGGTACTCATAGTTTAGTGGAAAAAGAACTTTATCCCTCATTTAGCACTCAGTTGGTCAGAATGATTAAAGGTCTGACTTTAATTTTAATCGGGATTTTGAAGTTAATTCCCGCATCTTTACTGGGCAAACAGGCGATCGCTAGTTCTTTGCTCAGTATCTATCGCGGTGCGGGTACGTTTGCTGGTTTGTTGGGAATTAATTACCAAGAATATAAAAGCGTTCACACCGATTTGGGTGTTAGCAAACAGTAAACTGACGGGCATAAGTCCTGAGTTATCATCAGTCTTTAACAAATGGCAAATAACAAAAAACTACTAAATTAGTGATGCCTGAGATCCTAATTGCTGTATGTCCGATAAAGATTGAACGTTTGAATTGTCCTTTGAGCCTATAAGTATTTTAAATATTACTTTTTTTTGCTTTTGTTGTTTGTTTTATTTGAGTAGTATTAGTATATTTACTGATGGATGAAACAATGAGGGCAATCTATGTTCATTAAATTGATAGTCGAATTTTAATCTTCCTGTTATTTTTATTTATTGTTTAAATTAATTGAAACGACTATAAAATCGAAAATATTTTTTACATTGCTAGGGCATTTTTGAGCGCGATCGATGCCTATATTTTTAGGGCGTAAATAACTTTTGTCAAGCAACAATAACTAAGTAATAAACAATCGGTCTGCCATTTTTGGGTAAGACATTTTTTAAGATGCTATTTAATTTATTGATAGCTAAGGCTCGCCATAGCAAGCCTAAAGTTTTGACAATTACAATTAGATTTTTATTAAGTAAATCTATATTTATAAAATATAGATTCAAGAAGATTTTAGCCAATCAGCCAGAGATTCACTACTGTCTTAGGTCAAATAGAGACGACCGATTAATTGAATTAAATGCAACTTCCTTTGAAACCAAGAAAATATATACAACTAGTCAAGCAAATAGAGAATATTGCCAAATTTTCAATTTAAAAACTTTTAACTATTTAGCAATTAAAAATGCTTTAAAGTCTCAAGATTCATTGCTAAATTTAGCCAAAGATAATTTTGAATCCAAGATTGTGGAAACTTTCATCGATCGCCTCAATCGCCCCAGTCCATTACAACAAGAAATTATTGCCAAAACAATTTACTCCAAAAATTACGTTTCCATTGATGTAGTTAGTTCTTTTAAAATTTCAGAAGAAAAACGCAACAAATTAATTACCACAATCAAAAAAACAATTACTGCCAAAGCGAATATTCGATTTAGAATTGTAATTGATTCCAAATCTAAAATTGAATTGCACGCTCAAGAATTTAAGATTTATTGGAATTTAAAATACTATCTAATTGAAGTCACAGGTTCGCCATTTTCTAGAGTTTAAACAGCATAAAATAATTAATTCTAAATATGGCTCATAACAAAACCCCATTTAATTAATTTTAACCAAACGGGGTTCAAGCTGAATTAACTATTTTGCCAATATTATCCAAAAAGCCGATGAATAAAGCGATCGCTCGATTAGGAGTGATCCCAGTCAGGCTTGATCGATTTACGATGATTGAGATAGCGATCGATCGCCATAGCTGCAATACAGCCGTCTCCCGCAGCTACAACAGCCTGTTTGTAGGGAGTATTGCGAATATCGCCGATCGCCCAAACGCCATCGACATTAGTAGACATGGCATCATCTACCTTGACTCCACCATCGGGATTATATTCAACTTGGTCGCCAATAAAGTCGGTAATGGGTTTAGAACCATTTTGATAAATAAACACTCCTTCTACATCCAAAGGTTGTGGTTCGTCCGCGCCTTTGGTTTTGAGCTTGATTCCCGTTACCCCTGCATCGCCACCTTCCACTGATGCCAAACGAGTACGTCGCCAATGCTTAACGTTAGACATAGCTAGTAAATCATGAGCGTGATGGTCTTCTTCTTTGGGGTCTTTGAAAG
>CAYXWE010000436.1:0-4249 GCA_964468145.1 uncultured Pleurocapsa sp. | reverse complement strand
TTCCTCTGCTTCCTCTGCTTGACTAATTAAATAACTTGGGGAATCAAAATTTTGATTTGGAGAATACTCTGCTAAAGCGATCGCGGGGAAAGCAAAAATATTCAAACCAATTAAATATAAATTTATTAATTTCATCGCTAAATCCTTCAATTTAAAAGTTAAACTTGAGAGCAAAAAACTCTTTTTTATAAAAGGTATTGTTTTGTATAGTAGACTTCATTTTCGTAGCATTTAATAAGAAAACCCTAAAACAAGTAATAAATCATAAAAAAATATTAACTATTACTTTCCATTTTATAATCTGTACATCTTAAAGTAGAAAATGTTTACTAATAGCTGAGGTACAAATAATGACTACTCACTTTATTACTGCCGAGATTGACCTACAGGCAACACCAGCCCAACTAAACCAAGAAATTCAATCAAAGTTAGAGCAAGAGGGCGAACCTCTGCGCTGGGCTGTTACTGAAGTTGACAAAGACCAACAAACAGCAACAGTAGAAGCTATTGTGACCAAAGACAGCTAAATTTATAGCTTAAGAATACATACCAGAGTAGATATAAACTCATGTCGTTTACGGTTGTTCTTATTGTTCCCACAGGAGTCGGTGCAGCGATCGGTGGTTATGCGGGAGATGCTTTACCCGTAGCCAGGGCGATCGCGAGTATTAGCGATCGCCTGATTACCCATCCCAATGTTCTCAATGGCGCGCAGCTATATTGGTCATTGGATAATACCTATTATGTAGAAGGCTACGGCTTAGATCGTTTCGCAGCAGGTCAATGGGGACTGCGCCCAGTGCGACAAAACAAAGTAGGACTGTTGCTCGATCGAGGCATCGAAGCCGATCTGCGTCTGCGTCATATCCAGGCAGCAGATGCAGCCAGAGGTACTCTGGGACTTAGTTTGACCGACTATGTTGTCACCGATGCTCCTTTAGAAGTAGAGCTGCGTACTGCCCAGTCTGGAGCAAGTTGGGGAACAATTGGCAATCCTGGTAGTTTGCTGCGGGCTGCTGAAAAACTCATCTATCAAGGAGGAGCAGAAGCGATCGCGGTAGTGGCTCGTTTTCCCGATGACGATGACAGTGTAGAACTGCAGAACTATCGACACGGATCGGGAGTAGATTGTTTAGCAGGGGCAGAAGCGGTTATATCTCATTTGATTGTCCGTAACTTTGGCATTCCTGCTGCTCACGCACCAGCATTACAGCCTTTAGCAGTCGATCCAGAAGTGTCTCCTCGTGCTGCAGCAGAAGAATTAGGCTATACTTTTTTACCCTGTGTATTGGTCGGCTTGAGTCGCGCCCCCCAATTTATTACCCAGGCTAATTCTCAGGTTAATCCATTGTCAACTGAAATCGTTTGGTCAAATTCAGTCGATGTTGCGATCGTGCCTCATAGTGCCTGTGGTGGCAGTGCTATCCTCAGCTTTGCTAGTTCAGCTACTGAAATTATTTCCGTTACTAATAATACGACTGCGATCGATGTTCCGCCTGAGCCTTTAGGAATTAAAGTAACTCAAGTTAATTCTTATTTAGAAGCCTTGGGTATTTTAGTCGCTCGTAAGGCTGGTATCGATCCTCAAGTTTTCCATCCCGATCTATCTTCTCTTCGCAGGTTATAAAAATCAGTGGCAAATCCAAACAATCCCGAACTCGATCCCCTGAGCCGTACCCAAATATTAGCATTTATGGGCGTTACTGCCGTTTTCTTGCTGGCGATCGCTAAAGTCTGGCAGAAATTAGGCTCGGTTCAATTACTCGCTTTTGAGTTTAATCCCCAAGCTCTGTTGTGGAGTGTCGGATTAGCGGTAGCAATTATCATCAATAGCGGTATTATTTATCGCTTGTGGCCAGCTTATCGCCGTAGTGCGGATATGTACTTAGAATTGGTTATCAAACCCTTGATGTGGGCGGATTTAATTTGGTTGGGATTATTGCCAGGATTGAGCGAAGAGTTGCTATTTCGCGGGATAATGTTGCCCGCCTTGGGTTTAAATATAGCTGCAGTTGCTCTTTCTAGTTTATTGTTTGGCATACTTCACCTTAGCGGTGCGGGACAGTGGCCTTATGTAGTTTGGGCGACAATAGTCGGTTTTGCTTTGGGATACTGCGCTTTGATTACGGGGAATTTATTCGTTCCCGTCGCAGCACATATTGTTACTAATTTGGTTTCGGGCTTGCTGTGGAAAATAAATAATCGTCCGACAACTAGCGAGCAGTAAAGATTAGACCTAACTATGGGCATAAGTCATTTCATTTAAATTCGAGATAAGTTTTTGACAAATGACAAATGACAAATGACTAATGACAAAAAACTAATGACAAAAAACTATTAAATGAATCCTGAAATTATTTTTGCCCATAGGTTAATTATTAGGTTACTTCACCTCTATTAAAGAAGACGATCGCTTTAACTGAGATAAATTTTGATTTCCCGTACAGAACATCACGGTTTTAATTTCAGCAATTAATAGTTCGATCAGATCGTCTAAAGCCTGTTCTGATTCCGATGCAGCTTGCAAAAAGGGAAAAGCCAAACCCGCCAAACCCGCGCCCAAAGCGATCGCCTTGGCTACTTCCATACCATCTCGCAAACCTCCAGAAGCAATTAGAGGTAAATTAGGATACGACTCGCGAATCTGTACGATACAGTCAGCCGTAGCAATGCCCCAATCAGCGAAGGTTTTACCCAATCTGCGTTGCAAATTATTTTCTGCTCTTTCACTTTCGACTTTTGCCCAAGATGTTCCCCCCGCACCAGCAACGTCGATCGCATTTACTCCCGCATCTATTAGCAGTTCTGCCATTTTCGCTGAAATTCCATTTCCTACCTCCTTGGCAATGACGGGTACGTCCATCTGTTGACAAAGTTGCTTGATTTTAGCCAGCAACCCTTTAAATTTAGTATCGCCGTTGGGTTGGATACATTCCTGTAAAGGATTGAGGTGCAAAATTAAAGCATCTGCTTGTAAAATATCCACTACTCGCAAACACTGTTCGATACCATAAGTATAATTAAGCTGTACTGCCCCCAAGTTAGCAAATAGCAGGGCATCGGGGGCGAGGGAGCGCACTGCAAAAGTATGAGCAGTCTGGGGATTTTCTACCGCAATTCTTTGCGAACCCACACCCATTGCCAGTCCGTGTTTTTGGGCTGCGATCGCCAAACGACAGTTAATAGTTTTGGCTTGTTCTGTCCCCCCAGTCATTGAAGAGATTAAGATTGGGGCTTTTAAGGTTTTATTTAAAAATTCAGTCTTGAGATCGACTCGATCGAAGTCAAGTTCTGGCAAACAACAATGCTCGAAACGATATTTATCTAAACCATTGGTAAGACGGCGAAATTGTACGTCTTCTTCCAGACAAATACGCAGATGATCGGCTTTTCTGGTTTGCGTATTGGTCATCGATCTTACTCCTTATAAAATGCTTTCTTAAATATTTTCAATATGGTAGTTTAATTTTTGTCCCATCCAGCCAAATATAAAAAAAATGAGGCGAACTGTAATAATTCACCTCAAAGAAATATTTTTAGTTAGTTTGTAGACTATCTACGGATGTTTTTCGCCATGTTGCGGAACATATCCATGCTAGTGTCTGCTTTGCGACGCTCTTCTGGTGCGGGTACTGGTGCTGGTGCAGGCGCAGGTGCTGGTGCTGGTGCTGGTGCTGGTGCAGGGGCAGCAGCTTGAGGCTGAACGTTTGCCTGGGGTTGAAATTCAGTTTGTGTTACCGCAGATCCGCCTGTAATTCCAGCTTGAGACTGGGTGCTGGGAGTAGGATTGAAAACAGTGTTAGCAGCAATATTTTGGTTATTGTTATTGCCTTTGAACATACCAGATCTGTCTTCGTTAGCAGAAACTTCTGTTTCTACAGCAAAACCGCCTTTGTTGCTTAAAGTTTTGGGGAAAGTTCTTCTAACTCTTTTGGGCTTTCTCATATATTCGATGTCGCCCATAGTCATAGCGTCATCAGGACTTAAGAAAAAATCTTTATCTCCCATAATATTTTAATATCTCCTATTTAGTGATAATTGCTTTGGTGAAGTTGAAGTTAGCAGTTACTTTCCTCCTAATATGAGTTAAGGAAAGTAACTAAAAGTTAAATAAAGTTAAGTATTATTTTACACATAAGTATTGCTAATAGTCAATAAAAATGCGGAGGTAATTTTGGCGATCGTGTACCGAGACTGCCGAAAAAATACTTAAATATTGAACTAACTATTAAAAATAGCCAAAATATTG
>CAYXWE010000435.1:0-4256 GCA_964468145.1 uncultured Pleurocapsa sp. | reverse complement strand
ATTCCCGAGCGTACTCCCGCACAAGCATACATATTGCCCGAACAAGATCTGGTAGTTTTGCGCTCGAAGATTCAAGATATTTTGCAACAACAGCCTCAGATTAAATGTTTGATTTGGACTGTTCCAGAGTCACAATCAAAAGAGCGACTGAATTTTTGGTTTACTCTCTTTGGCGAACAACTTCTAGTCAAAAATAAATTATTATCTTCAGACTCGACCTCAAAGTTGACTCGCTCATTATCTTCACCTAATATTGAAGCTCTATTAACGGGTATTTCTGCTGCACCTGGTAAGACTGCGGGTACGATTGTTGTGGTTGAAAATCTCGACCGTAGGCGATCGCAACCAATTCTGACTAATTCAATTGTCGTTACTAAAAATATTGCTCCCCATCAAATTCCTTCCCTCGCACGAGTCAAAGGAATTATTACCGAACAGGGTGGTAAAACTAGTCATGCAGCCATAGTAGCTAGGGAATTGAAGATTCCCGCCATTGTTAATGCCATTAATGCGACAACAATCTTAAAAAATGGATTAGAAGTCTTTGTAGATGGAGATGCAGGGGCAGTTTATCCTAGAACAGCAGCTAACCAACTAGATATTCGCGATCGCGTACTGCAGCAATTGACTGGCGATCGTCAGTTGATTGCCACTAAATTGATGGTCAATCTTTCTCAGTTTGGAAGTATCGATCCTATTCTCGACCTACCCATAGACGGAGTGGGATTAGTGCGCTCGGAATTAATCCTAGGAGATATTTTGCGCGATCGCTCTGCTACAGGATCGAGTTCGTCATCATTTCGAGAAGAATTTACCAGCTGTCTCAAAAATTATTTGCGCCAATTAACTACAGCTTTTGCACCCCGTCCGATCTACTACCGTTCTTTAGACTTGCACGATCCCAACTCTCCAAATCCAATTTTGAGCAGTCGAGGTACTTACAGCTACCGCTGGGATTCTAGTTTATTTTCTCTAGAGTTAGAAATTATTATGACTCTAGCAGAAGAAGGTCACAATAATCTAAATTTAATTCTGCCCTTTGTACGGGGGGTCGAAGAGTTTAAATTTTGCTACCGTCAGTTACAGGATATTGGTTTGGTAGATCGAGAATCTTTTCAAGTTTGGATTATGGCAGAAGTACCTTCGGTTATGTGGTTGCTTCCCGAATATGTTCGTGCGGGGGTAAAAGGAATTGCTATTGGTACTAACGATCTGACTCAGCTAATACTAGGAGTAGATCGGCAACAAGAACACTTTAATATCCACGGATTGAATGCCAATCATACCGCTATGCGCCAAGCACTAGCCCAGTTAATTGGGACTGCAAAAGAGCAAGGAATTAAATGCTGTATGTGCGGACAAGCACCCGTAGAATTTCCCAGTTTAATCGAGAAGTTAATTCAGTGGGGAATTACTAGTATTTCCGTCGAACCATCTGCAGTTCTAGCTACCCATCAGGCGATCGCCAGGGCTGAAAGACATATTTTACTCGAATCTTTAAAACAAAATCAAAGATTCTAAATTTTAAACAAAAAGCTTATAGCTTATAGCTTATAGCTTATGGCTAACCGCTTCGCGGTTTAACTTTTAGCCTTTTGCAGCAAAGCGATCGCCTTACGACGAGTTTCCATCACCACGCCAATTTCTTGTCTCAAGCGCGTACTTTGTTCTAAAGCAGTTTGCATCGCTTCAACAGGCAAAATTAGAACTTCAAGATCCGATAGAGCTATTACCGATACGGGACTAATGTTCTTACCAGAAAGGGCGGATTCGCCAAAAAAGTCTCCGTCCCTAAGTTTGGCAACTTCCTCTTCTTTAAAAGAATTTTCTCGTTTGATAGTTACTAATGCTTCGCCAGTAATAATAATGTATATTTCATCATTACGATCTCCCAAAGAAATTGGTTTTTCTCCTTCTCCAAAAGCTTTTTGGGTGGCATTGCGGGCTAAATCTTCTAAGATATGGCGATCGACATTAGCAAAAACAGGAAAATTTTGTAAATGTTCGAGATAACCTTCAATAACTTCAACTGGATTAATTTTGGTTGGAGGATTGTGATACAGAGTACGAATAGGGAAGGGAATATTCAATCCATAACGTTCGGCAGCATACCAAACACGAGTTACAAATTCATCTCTGATTTGAGGAACTTTGTCATAATCAGACATGAATAGTCGGACTCGATAGGCGATCGAAGAATCATCATAAGAAATAGTTTGAATTACTGGCTCTGGTTTATCTAAAACTCCCTTTGTTGCTAATGCAGTTTCTTTCATGACTTTTTTGACCTTATTGGGGGGATCGTCATAAGAAAAGCCTACATCGACTGGTTCAACATGAAGCCTCTGGGGACGACGGTAATTGCGTATAGTAGCACCAGCCAAAACCGCATTAGGAATAACTAGCATTTCTAATTCTCTGGTGAGCAAATGAACCGATCGCCAGTTAATTTCAATTACTTTCCCCGTGAGATCGTCTACCGTAATCCAGTCTCCTTCGGTGAAAGGGCGTTCAAACAATAATGCAATCCCTGAAAACAAGTTACCGAGAGTATCTTGGAGAGCCAAACCAATAACAATCGAGCCTACTCCCAAAGCAGCAATTATCCCTCCTAAATCCGCTCCCCAAACTACGGATAAGACAATTGCTACGCCACATAAAATTAAAAATACCCGACTCAAATCTCGAAATAGTCGAGGTACATTTGCCTGCCAGCTACCAGCTTGAGCTTGATTAAACAGCAGCCCATTAATTAAAGTAAGAGAACCATGAATAGTAAATAGCCACAATCCAGTCTGTACTAACTTTAGAGGAGTGGTATCCTGAGATAATCCTATGATTTTATTTAGCAGAATAAATAAGGCTAAACTAGGAAAAATTAAATTACGGACGATTTGTAAGGTTGCTACTAGTAATTTATCTTTGGACTCGGCACGATAAATAATTTCTCCTAGTACTAAAGTCAGGAAGGGGAAGCCAACAATTAGAATTGCGCCCCAAATAAACCAATCTTGCGACCAAAAAGACTCTTGCATATTTAGCTATCACTCATTCCTTGTTCTAAGGGCGTAATTTTGAGCGCGGGGGATGCGCCCGCACTCCTTCGGGCTTATTCCTCATTCCTCCTAGGAATAGGGTTTGGTAGACCATACTGATAAACTACCTTCACCAGAAGTTTCTAAATCTTCTACAGGTTCAAAATCTTCGATAAATTCAGCAATACGGTTATGTACATTTTGAGAAACTTGAATGGTGTTCCATTTTCCTTGAGCTTGCAGACGATTAGCAATATTGACCGTATCGCCCCATAGGTCATAGATAAACTTATCTTTACCCACAATCCCCGCAACTACCGAACCAGAATTAATGCCAATCCGAATTTGTAAAGTAGTTTGATGCTCTTGATTGAAGCGACGAACAATACGCAGCATATCCTTAGCAAAATCAATGGTTCTTTTGGCATGGTCTAAACGAGGTACGGATAAACCACAAACTGCCATATAAACACTACCGATAGTTTTATGTTTCTCTACCCCATGTGTTTCTGTAGCATCGTCAAAAGCACGAACTAAATCGTTAAGTAAACTTACTGTTTCGCTGGCGGGCAGTGTTTCTGAAAGCTCAATGAAACCACCTATCTCTGCAAACAGCACTGTGACGTTAGAAAAACTATCCCCAATACTTTCTTCTCCCTTTTTGACCCTTTCTGCCACAGGTTCTGGCAAAATGCTTAGTAGTAACGCTTCATTTTCTTCATTTTTTTCTTGCACTAATTTCTTTTGACGGTCTAAATTATCGACCATCTCATTGAAGGAATTAGCTAACTCGCGAAATTCATCTTTGGATGCAACTTGAACTTTGACATCAGTATTGCCCTTGCCTACCTGACGAAAACCATCAATTAATTTTTGAATTGGACGAATAAAGTAATGAGAAAGTATTGAGGCAATCAACGTCACCAATAAAACTATAATCGCCGTTGCCAAAAGTACCTTGCGTTGAAAAACTTTAATGGGTTCAAAAGCTTCTTTTGTATCTATTTTGGCGTTAATCGCCCAGTCCAAATCGTCTATTTCTAAAGGGCGATAGGCATTTAGCGTCGATACTCCGCGATAGTCTTCACCGATAGCAAAGCCTGTTTGGTTTTCAAATGCTTGCCGAATTGCTTCTGTATCTATCTTTTGGTGCAGTATAGAGCTATTAAATTTTCTAATCGAAGCAATTGCTTTTTCAGGCAAACCTTGTTCAGTAATAGC
>CAYXWE010000434.1:0-4259 GCA_964468145.1 uncultured Pleurocapsa sp. | reverse complement strand
GACCTACTACGTCAAAAAATAACCTCCGTAGCGATGCTACTCAGAACATTTTTTTTCTTGTATCTCGTCAAAATGGCGAGCGACCCCGCGCCGCCGTCAGGCGCAAGGGAACGCGCGAGCTTTGCCCTCAAAAGCGTTCTTCTCCTTAATTGATGACACACCCTAGGAAAAAGATAACCAACTTAAAACTTTATTTTTAAAGATTTGCCTTTACTGGCCATCTTAAAACTAGGAGAATCAAACAATGACTATTTTATTTCAGTTAGCCTTAGTGGCTTTAGTTCTATTTTCTTTCGTAATGGTAATTGGAGTTCCAGTTGCTTATGCTTCCCCCCAAAACTGGGAACAATCTAAATCTCTAATCTATGTAGGTTCGGGAATTTGGACTGTCTTGGTAGTGGTAGTGGCAGTGTTAAACTTTTTTGTTATTTAAGATAGCAGCCATTTTCAATTTTAGCGAAAATCGAGCGATCGCAATCAATCATAGCGGGCGATCGCCTTATTTTTTCTCAAATGTAAATCCTATTGTAGAAATCGCACATATTGTAATCCAATCTTGACTTATGACTGTTTTTGAAGGAACTTTTGCAGGAGATGTATCCAATATTCGCATGGCGATCGTAATTGGTCGTTTCAACGATTTGGTCACAGAAAAATTAATCTCAGGATGTCAAGATTGTCTCAAACGTCATGGCATAGATATCGACCCCGACAACGGTCAGGTAGATTATGTCTGGGTGCCTGGTAGTTACGAAATTGCTATGGTCGCTCGTCAATTGGCTCTTTCTGGCGGTTACAATGCAATTATCTGTCTCGGTGCGGTGATCCGAGGACAAACGCCCCATTTTGACTATGTATCCTCCGAAGCAGCAAAAGGAGTGGCAGCAGCTAGTTTTCAGACAGGCATTCCCGTTATTTTTGGCGTTTTGACCGTCGATACTATGCAGCAAGCCCTAGAAAGAGCGGGTATCAAAAGTAATTTGGGCTGGAATTACGCTTTAAATGCCTTAGAAATGGCTAGTTTGATGCAGCAACTACCAAGACCTACTTCCTCAGCTTCGACCCCTAATTTATCTCCATCAAATGAGACTATTGCTTTACCGAAAGTTACAGGTCAAAATGCCCTTACTGAAGAATATTAACGAACACAATACTTAGGCGATCTTGCTCTAACCTTTGGAAGAAAATATAAACCATATTAGCGACGTAGATAAAAAGAGTTAAGATTGGAGGTGAACGGTACTCCGCCTTGAAAAGGCGGAGCCTGCGTTCACCGCCTTCTGCGGTGCAAGATAAGTTAGGTGTCTGGGAGGGAAACTTGGAATTCTCGACCTCGAATTTTTCAAGCAAACCAGCAGTTAATTTATCTGAGGAGTTATTTTGGCACTTCGCGATCTCTAGGTATCGAGATCGCTGCTAAAATTTTGCCGATCGCTGCATAGTTTAGAATTTCGCCTGTGAATAGCAAAGAACCTCAAAAGCACGATTCTACAAGCGGAAACGGGTCGCCAAATTTTGAAACAAATTCAAAATACGAGCGGAATGGATTTCCCCTATCTCGCTCTCAAAACTACGATGCCAGCAACGAGCGAGTCGAAAATAGCGGGTTGGCAGACGAGCGCGATCGCCAGCAGCTAGGGGATGATGTAAATATAAATACAGCAAATACCTTTCAAGAATCAGTTTCACCCATAATCTTTACGGGCAACATATATCGAGAGACAGATTCTCATAGAGAGTTAGAAGTTTGCGCGCTCGAAGCGATCGCCTTGGGACAATATCGCTATTGCAATTCGGCGATCGAGAGCGAGACTTGGTTGGGAATCCCTATGAAGGAAATAATCGGGAAATCTCCCCCAGATATTTTGACTGCCGAAGATGCCGAGAAAATTATAGAAATTTACGATCGCTGCACGCGATCGCCACAAGTTATAGTTTACCGAGAATGTATCAGTCATGGAGACGGACGCAGTTACTGGCTAGTTAGCGTCGCGCCTCAGCTAGATACAGAGAACAAGGTTATTGGTTTAACAACAATTCGTACCAAAATAGAATCAGAGCCAAAAAACATCGCAGAATCTAACGTTCGAGCAGATCGAGAACGACTGTTAACTGCGATCGCTTTACGTATCAGTCAATCATTAGATTTAGAAACTATTTTGCAGCAAACGGTAGAAGAAGTACGTTCCTTTCTGCAATGCGATCGGGTTTTAATCTACCGCTTCTCTCCTGATTGGCAGGGTGAGATGGCAGTAGAATCAGTAACAGAACCCTGGATTTCGGTATTAGAGCAAAGGTTGCAAGATAACTGTTTTACTGATGATTTAGCCCAGGATTATTGTCATGGCAGAATCCAAGTAATTGAAGATATCGATCGCGTTAATTTATCTGATTGCTACCGCGATTTGTTAGTTGCTTGTCAAGCCAAAGCCAATTTAGTTATCCCTGTTACGACTGAAGGTAAATTATGGGGCTTATTAATCGCCCAGCATTGTCGCTCTACTCGTCGATGGCAAAAATCTAATATCGAACTGTTAAAGCAATTAGCCACTAAGGTAAGTATTGCAATACAACAGGCAGAACTACACCAACAGGTACAAGATCTCAATCTCAATTTAGAAGCAGAAGTAGAAAAACGTACCGCCCAACTACGTCATACTTTACAGCAGCTAAAACAAGCTCTCAAATCCGAAGAATTAGTGCGCTCCATTACTCAAGCCATTCGCGATAGTTTGGATGAAAAACAAATTCTCTACACTGCCACTAAAAGCTTGGCTCAGGGATTGGAAATAGCAAGCTGTCAGATTGAACTTTACAAACATCATCATCAAACTACTGAAGTAACCTACGAATATCCTGTAGTTTCCTCAAATGAACCTAAAATCCATCGGCGGCTTGGCGACTATCCCCAACTAGATCAACAGCTACTAGCCAAACAATCCCTTCAGTTTGTTGATTGGCTACCATCGATGGGTTCTTCTCAGCAGCAAGCAACGCGCTTAATTAGCCCTATCTTCGACGATCGCGGTATTTTGGGCAATCTATGGTTAATGCGTCCCCAAGAAGAAGTATTTGAACCTTGGGAAATAAAACTAGTACAGCAAATCGCGGATCGATGCGCGATCGCCATTCGTCAAGCCAGACTTTATCAGGCAGAACAAATTCAGGTACAAGAACTAGAAAAACTGAATCTGGTTAAAGATGATTTCCTCAAAACTATTTCCCACGAATTACGCACTCCTATGAGCAGTATCCGTTTGGCAATTAGCACCTTAGAAAATTTGTTAGAAGTAGAATTGGGAGGGCATCCATCCCCCAAAATTGATAAAGTCATGGAAATTTTTCATGCTTCCTATAAAAAGCAAAATCAATTAGTCGATGACTTATTAACTCTTTGCTATGTTGATGTTGCTAGCAAACCCGATGTGTGGCAATCAATCGATCTAAAAACCTGGATTCCTCAAATTGTTAAAACTTTTTCTTTGGGTGCTAAACAAAAACAGCAACTGCAGCTAGATCTGGCAGAAGGTTTGCCCCTACTCCGTACCGACTCCAAAATGCTCAGACGAGTGGTTAACGAACTATTGAATAATGCTTATAAATACACTCCCTCTGGAGGTAAGATTACGATTAGTACGAACCAAACACCTACCCACCTTCTAATCAAAACAATTAATACTGGTATTGAAATACCCGTCGAGGAACAAGAACGCATCTTCGACAAATTTTACCGCATTCCCAATCACGATCCTTGGCAGCACGGAGGGACGGGCATTGGCTTGGCATTGGTTAAAAAGTTAGTCGAGTTACTAGAAGGTGAAATTACAGTTAGCAGCCAGAAGCAAGTAACTATCTTTACTCTGGCTTTTGAGATTTGATAGAGTGTCTCAACACCAATAACCCATAAATTTCAGCAAGACTAATTCAAATTAAATCTACATCGTGAATAAGCAACAATTTTTATATCACATAACTTCTTTATCCGAGTGGAATACCGCTAAAGCCCTCAAAGAATATACCCCCCCAGGTTTTGCTGATGATGGATTTATACACTGCTCCTACAGTCATCAAATCCTGACAGTGGCGCATCGGTTCTATAAGGGTCAAAATGGTCTTGTAATATTGGCGATCGAATCTTCTACAATAAGTAGCAGCCTGGTTGAGGAAAACTTGGAAGGGGGAACAGAATTATATCCTCATATCTACAGTCGCTTACCCATAAATTCAGTAGTCAAAGCCATTGCTTTCCCCTGTAATGA
>CAYXWE010000433.1:0-4261 GCA_964468145.1 uncultured Pleurocapsa sp. | reverse complement strand
CCTTCTCCTTCCCCACTTACCGAAACCACAGCCCCATCGGTGATGTTTAATTCCCCTGTAGTAATGGCAATATCGCCCCCCGTACCCGAAGCGGTGAGATAAGAAGATGCAAACAAACCCGAAGCAATACCCGTTTCTGTGGGATCGATGAGGTTAATAGAATCTGATACATTAACTGTCAGGTTTCCCGCTTTACCCGTACCAAAAGTAGTAGTAATTGCCTGTGCGCCTCCTTCTGCGTTGAGTTGACGGGCATTGAGGTTAATATCGCCCGACGCTGCATCGGTAAAAATACCTGTAGATAGTAGGGAGTTTTCTATAGCGATCGCATTACTAGCATTAATGTTAATATTTCCTCCTTCTCCTACGCCAAGAGTAGTGGTAGAAATCAAGCCCCCGTTACTCAGAGAAAAGTTAGGCGTTTGAATAGTTACATTACCTGCTGCCCCTTCTCCTGCGGTAATGGTATAGATGCCTTGAGTAAAATTATTAAAGCTTATTTCACCTGTAAAGCTAGGATTGACAATATTTTCTAGCAAGCGATCGAATCCCGCCCCTGCAATGTCTACAAATTCGGTAGCGCGGATAGTGATGTTTCCGCCAGGGGAAGCCGTAGCGGTAGAGGCGTTGATTCTGCCATTGTTTAATTCTAATATTCCCGTGTCGATCGCAATATCCCCTCCACTTCCTGCATTAATCGTCGCCGTAGCAATTTCTCCACTTTGACTTAAAGTAATGCGATCGCTTTCTATCTCGATATCTCCTGCATTCCCAGCACCAAAAGAAGTAGCATTAATTCCATTAGAAAAGAAGCCGTCGGTAGCAGTACCCACTATTTCAATTGAATTAGATTTAATACTTAATGTTCCCCCATCTCCCGCGACAAAAGTATTCGTACCAATTGAAGAATTTGCGCCGATACTCAATTCATTTACGGTTAAACTCAAGTTTCCCGCATCTCCGCCACCGAAAGTAGTCGTACCCACACTACCACCATCTAATAAGGTAAGGCGATCGCTGGTTATATTCAAATCCCCTGCATCTTGCCCTAAAGTTCCCGTACCGATGGTGGCTTTACCCTGCAATAATATTTCTTTCGCGTTGATGGTTAAATTTCCTCCTTCTCCAATAAAAGGAAAGGTAGTAACTGTCGCACCATTGCTAACCTTTAAGCTGGGTGTATTAATAGTTAAATCTCCCGACTTTCCTACTTCTTCAGTACCAGTAGTAATCGTTGCCCCGCCACGAAATACCAAATCTTCTGGGCTGTCAGGTGCAAAAACTCCAGATTCTCTGCCAACGAGTTCAATTGATTCGGTGGCATTGATTATAATATCGCCCCCGTCACCGCTAGTATTGTCTCCCGCAGTAGTAGCTATGCCAGAAAAGTTATCAAAAAATTCAGGTAACTCTGCATCATTAATTACTCTGATGCGACGGGCATCTATTCTTAAATCTCCCGCATTGGCAATACCAAAATCCCCCCGCGTATATAAAGTGCCATTTCTCACTACCAAATCTTCGCTGGCTTCTACCGTTACATCCCCTCCTACAGCATTTTGTACCGTACCCAAATTAGCTTGAGTTTCATCTCTAGTTAGAGTTATTAGAGAAGTATTTTCTAGGAAAATCGATTTACCTTTTAAAGTAATTCCCTCCGTTACTCCATCCCCACCAATACGATTAATAATTCGCACATCATCTGCTAACAAGGTTTCCCCAGTAGTAATTTTTAGATGCCCCGAAACCGCACCAACCGTACTAATATCTCCCAGGCGATCGAGTTTTCCTGGGGCGGTAAAAGTTATATCTCCCGCAGCATCAAAAATAATATCCCCCGCTTCTCCTAAAGCATTAGCCAGCACAAAATTAGTTGAGGATATTGCACCATTGCTACTGGTGACGTTAATATCTCCTGCATTATCCGTACCAGGAAGAGTATTAACAGGTACAAAGTCACTTTCTAATCTCGCTACCCCAGGATTATTAATAAATCCACTAATCAAAAACCCCGTCGTAATATCTCCCGATGCAGCAAGGTTAATATCTCCCCCATCACCTGTGGGATTTCCCGTAATAATTTGACTATTGGTAGCCATGTTTATCTGACTTCCCGCTTCAATATTGATATTTCCTCCAGCTAGAGAAATAGTCTGGTTATCTGAAATATTGAACTCACTCTCTGCTTCAAAAATAAGATTGTTATTTGTCTGACTGATAATATCATCATCAACAGTAATATCGTTATCGGCCTGCAACACTACATTACTATTAGCCAAAGCTTGAGAAATAAATTCCCCCGATTGAATTGAAAGATTGTTGCTATCTATTACAAAAGTTCCCACACTACTATTATTAGCGCGAGTATTAACCGTACCCGTAAATTCTAGATCCGTACCCGCAACTTCTATTAACCCACCAGGGGCAATTAAAGCACCGCTATGATTTACTTGTTGCCCCAATAAACTCAAATTCTGCCCGTTACCTACCTCCAGCACACCTTGATTATCAATCTCTCCCGCATTGCTGCCATACTGCAAACCAGGAGTAAAATTAACCGTTAGCAAAGATGGCGCATCTGGGTTAACTGCATTAAATTCCCCATCATCAAAAATAAGACTTTCTGCTGTAGTTGCCAAAAATGAACCACTAACATCCAAACTGGCATTTTCCCCAAATACTATCCCGTTGGGATTAACCAGAAATAAATTAGCCCCACCATCTACCCCCAAAGTGCCAAACATCTCTGAGATATTATTACCCGTCACGCGAGTCAGAATGTTAGCAATATTATCAGGGTTAGCAAAATAAACCTGTTGCCCTTCGGCTATACTAAACTGACTAAAGCTATGAAATAGATTCTCTCCCCGTATCGCACCCCCTTCTACTAGATCTCGTAACTGCTGCGGGGTAACTACCGAACTTTCTGCACCCAAACTACTGTCTGGAACTATTTGGGCATTGACTTGAGGAGAACAACCCGTAGCTATGCCAAACGCTAACAAGTTAATTAATATATTGCGATCGCCCTTCATTACATATCTCTATATCTACAGTACGTTATGGGGTAAAACGTTGTTAATATTTTATAGGAAAAATAGAATAAAAATCTTAGTTTTTATAGTTTAAACAGTATCAAAATTTTATTTTATACAAAGTCATAAAAGTAATAAAAATAAGATCTAAAATATATCTAGCGATCGCTATTTAATATATGTCTAAAATTAAATCTTCTTTCATAAAATTATTCATATCTATTTGTATTTTGCCTTTACTATGGCAGCCAGCATTTGCCGAAACAAAAACCAAACCAACAAAAACCGATTCCGATTCTGAAGAGAAAATAGTATTTATCGATGAGTTCGATCCTCCAGGCGACGATAAGCCCAAAGATACGGGTGCTGGAGGATCGCGGGATGGACTGGGATGTAATCCTAACGAACAACCGATACGGGCATTAATGCCTCCTGGTAATTTTGGACTCACTACCAAAGCACAACCCACTATTTATCTTTACCTACCACAAACGACAGCAAAGCAAGTAGTTATTGCCATACAAAATGAGAATAGGACGGTTTATAAAAGAGCCTTTTTACCAATAGAAATCAACAATAATATCGCTAGCTTTTTTCTATCTAAAAACATAATTAATCTTGAAGCAGGTAAAAACTATCAATGGAAAATATCAGTAATTTGTGACGAATACCTCAAGCCAGGCGATCCTACTTTCTCAGGTTGGCTACAACGAGTAGAACCAACGACTATTGACAAACAGTTAAACAATAAAAATAGCAACGAACAAATTCAATACTTTGCCGAACATGGTTACTGGTACGATCTGTTAGATGTAATTTCTTTACACAATAATTGGCAACAAGTTTTAAATTGATAATATATGGATTAAAGCCAAATATTATGTATTGCAATATTGCTAAATCTAAGGTTAAACTTAATCTGCGAATTAGCTGTTATAATGAAAAATTATAGCAATAAACTACTATTTCTTTCAGGTTTACACTGTTTATTTGGAACGATCGGTATTATATGTAATATATTTTTTATCAAAAAGCTTTAAGCTCTAAGCGTGATAGCTTCAAGCTAGAGGGTCTTAGACCCCTACTAAACTTTGTTTAGTAGTCTTTAATCAGGAGTAGTTTAAAACTATTTCTGATTGGCTTATAGCTTATAGCTTATAGCTTAAAGCTGGGGCGAAGCCCCTTTATAGTAATAATATATGGTATGTCGGAAGATCGTAGTGCTA
>CAYXWE010000432.1:0-4267 GCA_964468145.1 uncultured Pleurocapsa sp. | reverse complement strand
ATTCTTTATTTTAACTATCCCAATAATCCCACAACCGCTACTGCACCCAGAGAATTTTTTGAAGAAGTAGTCGAGTTTGCCCGTCACTACGAAATATTATTAGTCCACGATCTTTGTTATGCAGAATTAGCTTTTGATGGCTATCAACCCACATCTTTATTAGAAATACCAGGGGCAAAAGAGATTGGAGTCGAGTTTCATACCCTTTCTAAGACATATAATATGGCGGGTTGGCGCGTGGGCTTTGTCGTTGGTAATTCTAAAATTATTCAAGGCTTGCGGACTCTCAAAACCAATCTTGATTACGGTATTTTTTCGGCGGTACAAAAAGCAGCAGAAACCGCTTTACAGCTACCCGATGAATATATTAAAGACGTACAGCATCGCTATAGCAGCAGAAGAGACTTTTTAATTAAGGGTTTAGGGGAACTAGGCTGGAAAATTCCTCCTTCTAAAGCAACTATGTATCTTTGGGTAGAAACTCCCGTAGGACAAGGTTCGACTGAATTTGCCCTAGATGTTCTACAAAAAACAGGAGTAGTAATTACTCCAGGAAATGCCTTTGGCGAAGCTGGTGAAGGCTATGTCAGAATTAGTCTAATAGCTAATTGCGATCGCCTGGGCGAAGTTATTCATCGTTTTAAACAAGCTGGAATTTTATACAGTAAAAAAACTTAGCTTAAATGGCTGGCAAACGAGACAACAAAGAAAAAATACCAAATCCTAACAATAACGCCCCGCTAACAGGATTAATCCAACTCGACCAACGACGTAATTCCAAAATCTTTTTAATCGAGGCGGTAAAAGTTCCCGCAATGACTAACGGCGTAACGTAACCCAAGGCATAAGCAATTAATAATCCGCCTCCCAATACCAAATTTTGTGTTGTGGCTACCCAAGTCAATAAAGTAGCTAATACGGGTGTACTGCAAGGAGAAGCAATCAAACCAAAGGTCAAACCCAGCAAATAAGAACGTACCCCACGGGGTAAATCCTCGCCGATCCAGTCTGTTGCCCCCAAACTAGGAAAATTTAGGGGCAATATTTCCAATAAATTTAGTCCCATGGCGATCGCGACTAAGCTAACCACAATCGGCAGCCCTACGCCAATTTGCCCGTACACCTTACCGATAGTAGTCGCCACAATTCCTAAAGTAGCTAGGGTAGTCGCCAAACCCAAGGCAAACCAGCTAGATTGAGCAGCAGCCTGCAATCTGCCTTCTGATTCGTAACCGCCAATATAGCCCACGGTAATAGGAAGCATTGAGAGCATACAGGGAGTCAAGCTTGTAACCAATCCTGCTAAGAATATAATTCCCAAACTAAGGACACTCAAGTGAGTAAGCTGAGTTGACACCACGCGATCGGTAAATCGTTCTAATAAAAAAAATTGTGTTTGTAAAAATTCCAGCATTTAAAAATATATTTGGCGAAATCTAGGAACTAGTCCTCACTGAAATTCTATCAAAATAGTTAATTTTCTATAGATAGAAGTATGTTTTGCTCGGCAAAAGACATTAATATTGCCAGAGGTGTTATTAAAGTGAGAAAGAGATTTTTCGAGCCAAATAAAATTAATATGCTAAATAAAGACACGTTTTTCTTGGTTTTGTTAGTGTTTATTCCCATTTCTATTGCTGCACATTTTTTAGAATGGGGAGAAACCACCGTATTTATTACCGCAGCTTTAGGTATCGTGCCTTTAGCATCCTATATGGGTACAGCCACCGAAGAAATTGCTGTAGTCACAGGGCCAAATATCGGAGGCTTGCTTAATGCCACGTTTGGTAATGCTACCGAATTAATTCTAGCCTTCATTGCTCTACGGGCTGGTTTGGTTGGAGTGGTAAAAGCGACTATTACAGGTTCAATTGTCAGCAACCTACTGTTAGTAATGGGTTTTTCCATGCTTTTGGGTGGTTTGAAATTCAAAGAGCAAAAATTTCAGCCTACCGTTGCTCGTCTTAATGCTTCCTCAATGAATTTAGCAGTGATTGCCCTGCTCATTCCTACGGCTGTGCAATACACATCTACGGGAGTTAAAGAAAGTGTTCTACAGAATATATCTGTGGCGGTGGCTGCAATCTTGATTCTGGTTTATGTCCTTACACTATTGTTTTCTATGAAAACCCATGCTTATTTGTGTGATGTGGGAGAAGCAGATTTAGAAGATGGAGAAGAAGAAAAAGAAGTCAACATAACTTTTTGGATCTTTATTCTATTAGTAGTGACACTGGCAGTAGCGGTAGAGTCGGAATTACTCGTCGATTCTCTAGAAGCAGCCACGACTAGCTTGGGTTTGAGTGCCTTATTTACTGGGGTAATCTTATTACCGATTATTGGTAATGCTGCAGAACACGCTACGGCAGTGACAGTAGCGATGAAAGATAAAATGGATCTGTCTGTATCTGTGGCGGTGGGTTCGAGTATGCAGATCGCCCTTTTTGTTGCTCCTGTATTGGTAATTGCAGGTAAAGTTATCGGTCAACCAATGGATCTTAACTTTAATCCTTTTGAATTGGTTGCGGTGATCGTTGCCGTTATGGTGGCTAACTCTGTGAGTTCTGATGGCGAATCTAACTGGCTAGAAGGAAGCTTGTTAATTGCTACCTACGCGGTACTAGCGATCGCCTT
This sequence comes from uncultured Pleurocapsa sp., assembly GCA_964468145.1. Classification (GTDB taxonomy): domain Bacteria; phylum Cyanobacteriota; class Cyanobacteriia; order Cyanobacteriales; family Xenococcaceae; genus Waterburya. Next base: position 1,633 of record CAYXWE010000432.1, on the reverse strand, counting down.
TTTCTTCCACCCCGTTGTTGAAGGAATGATTTAATTAATTTGCTGTTGAGGTGGGCAAGAAATTTTCAAACTGTATTAGATAATTGATATAAGCTTTGCCCGCCCTACTGATTTACTAACCACTGACTATCAAAGACTAACAAATTAGGAAATCATTTCAAAAAACTCATCGTCTAATTCGTAACCAAACAATTGCGCCATCGACTTTAAACGCGATCGCGATTGTATATTCTGCCGCTCCAACCAATCTGACAGCACAAATATTTTGTTCATCACAAATAGTTCTAAAGCCTCTGGATTAAAAATAATTCCTTCGCTGCGATTAAACTGATGGGGTACTAGCATTGCCGTATATCTGGCTAATTCTCCCGTTTTCCAATCGAGTAAAAACGGCAGCCAAGGATAAACTGAATCTAATCTGACATACCACAGCCTGATCTCTGGAATCTCAGATAACTCGCGAGGATCGTCTTCTGCTCGCTCGATCGCGATCGCAAACTGTAGTTGTTGTTCGTAATCTACAAGCTTAGTATCTTGAATTAAAGGTTCTATTTGGTTTCTTGCAGCAGAGAGATCCAGGTTATTTATAGCTTTAGTATCTAAGGTTATTTTTATGGTCACAATAAATATTACAAAAATAGATGTAAAAATAGTTGTATTAAGCTAAGATTAATTTTACGGCTTTCCAATTAGACATCAATTTATATTGTAAGTTAAAGTGGTAATGACTATGTATAAGTTATATACACCAAAGCCAAAAGAGTTTCGCCTATGAATATTGATAAGGCAAACCTAACGCCAATAGACTCTCTCGAAGATGCTTTAACTCGCTGCCAAGAATTAGGAATGCGAGTCAGTCGCCAACGCCGTTATATCTTAGAGCTGTTGTGGAACAACGACAACCATCTGTCTGCTAGAGATATCTACGACTTGCTCAATCAACAAGGGAAAGAAATCGGTCATACATCGGTTTATCAAAATCTTGATGCTCTTTCAGAAAAAGGAATAATTGAATGTGTAGAACGCTCGGATGGTAGACTTTATGGCAATATCAGCGATTCTCATAGTCACGTTAACTGTCTTGATACTCAGCAAATTATCGATTTACAAATTGAGCTTCCAGAATCGATGATTCGAGAAATCGAGGCTCAAACAGGAGTCAATATCGTTGACTATCGAATCGATTTTTTTGGTTATAAAGACGCTACAAAAGCCCAGTAAAAACCTCATTGACAAAAGGAGTAGTATTAAAAAATTGCTCGATAGTTGAAGAATAAATCTAGTTTAGCTAATTTTTGTAAGTATTAGGCAACAAGAACTTGTACTGTTTGTTACTAAAATGAGAAAATGGTAAGTCCTTAGCTAGGGCTTAGTTTGAAAATGTCTAGTGGGAATCTCAAGCAGTGCTGGGAAAAGTTCGCGGTGGGCGAACAAGCGCAATAAATAAATGAATAATTATATCTTTATATCTTTGCCTCACCAGACTAAAGATCTCACACAATAGCAAACGCTAAGATAAAACTAACCCAAGGTAACCTCCAAAACTATTAAGCACTAACCCGTCCCCCTCTTGATATTTATTTAAGAAGAATATGGTTCAAACCCCTATCAAAACCTCCAAAGTAGAAAAGCT
>CAYXWE010000431.1:0-4277 GCA_964468145.1 uncultured Pleurocapsa sp. | reverse complement strand
AGAAGTAGCCTGGATTAGAGTCGAAAAAATTTTGCGAGAATATATCCAATTTCATACAGGAAGGACAATTCGTTCGGCTAATCTAGTAGATAACCTATATGTTGAATTTTAGAATCGCATACACAAAATATAAAAATAGCATTCAATTGAGTAAATAAAAATTGATGAGATTGTCCGAATCAGAAGCATCTTTAGAGCAAGAAACGATCCTAGAGCAACCCAATTCTCAGGGGTTTGCGCCAGTACTTAGTAATAACCGCTTTTTAATTTTATGGAGCGGTCAAATATTTTCCCAGTTAGCAGATAAAGTCTATCTGGTATTGATGATTGCGATCGTTGCCAATCAATTCCAGCTACCAAATCAGCCTATTAGTAAATGGGTATCTCCCATCACTATCGCCTTTACTATTCCTGCGATGTTATTTGGTTCGTTGGCAGGGGTATATGTCGATCGCTGGCAAAAAAAATCTATTCTGGTAATTTCTAATTTAATCAGAGGCGCATTAGTTTTAGTTCTCCCCCCATTGTTGTTTTATGCTCAAGGAAAAACTATTTTCTCAGCCATTCCTTTGGGTTTTGCTTTAATGCTAGGGATTACTTTTGCCGTATCTACCTTTACCCAGTTTTTTGCCCCTGCAGAACAAGCAGTAATACCCTTAATTGTTAAAGACAAAGATTTACTGGCTGCCAACTCCCTCTACACTACTACCATGATGGCATTGCTCATTATTGGTTTTGCCATCGGCGAGCCTTTATTGAGCGTTGCCGATAATCTAGCTTTACAAACGGGTTTGCCCGATCGCATTGGTAAAGAGATATTAGTGGGCGGTGCTTATGCGATCGCGGGTATTGTTTTATTAGCTTTACAAACAGGAGAAAAGCTAAAACCTTCAGATAAAGAACAGCCTCATCCCTGGCAAGATATCAAAGAAGGAATCAGATATCTGGGAATAAATAAGCGGGTACGCAACGCTTTAATTCAATTAGTAATTTTATTTTCCATTTTCGCAGCGTTAGTAATCCTAGCAGTCAGTTTGGCAGATGCAATTCCCCAAATAGAAGCAGAACAATTTGGCTTCTTACTGGCAGCAGCAGGAGTAGGTATGGGAGCGAGTGCAGCTATCTTGGGTAGTAAGGGGCAAAACATCAACCGCGCCCGTCTCAGTCTGATAGGCTCAATTGGCATAGCAGGATCTTTAATCGGATTATCTTTTGCCACCCAAAACCTGTGGTTAGCTTTAACTATGACGGCATTATTAGGGGCATTTGCAGCTTTAGTTGGCGTACCAATGCAAACTACAATCCAGTCCAAAACCCCTGTAGAAATGAGGGGTAAAGTATTTGGGTTACAAAACAATGCAGTGAATATTGCCCTATCTTTACCCTTAGTGCTGGCAGCCGAAGCAGAAGCCCGTTTTGGTTTATCTTTAGTCATGATTGGACTAGCTGCGATCGCCCTATTTGGCGGAACATTAACCTGGTATATGATGCGGAATGATAATTGATAATTGATAACCGATCGCCGATTTTCCCGCAATCTGGTAAATTAACTAAAGTCGATCGATAGTAATTATCGGTCAAAAATACCGATTAAGTTTTACTTATCCGTTGTAGTTGCCTAAAACAAAGAGCATTTGAATGCACATCGCTTGGTTGGGAAAAAAAACGCCCTTTTGTGGCAATGTAACCTATGGTCGTGAAATTACTAACGCGCTGTTAGATCGAGACTATCGGGTCAGTTTTCTGCATTTTTCCCAACCACAAAGTAGTTATGATCGCCATGAAGAATATGCTAAAAAACAGCACAATTGGTCAAATTGCCACGAAATACCCCTACCATTTATTTATAAATCCCAGATCTATACCATACCTACTTTAAAATCCAGCAAGGTATTATTGCGATCGCTACAAAAACTCCAGCCAGATTTGGTTCATGCCTCTTTAACTCTATCCCCTTTAGACTTTTTGCTGCCAGACATCTGTGAAGAGTTAAATATTCCTCTGGTAGCCACTTTCCATCCCCCTTTTGACAGTAAGATTCGCAATCTAAAATCCAGTACTCAATACCTCACCTATCAGCTATATGCCCCATTTTTAGCTCGCTACGACAAAACTATCGTATTCAGCGAAATGCAGCGAGATTTACTAGTTAAATTAAACGTTCCAGGCGATCGCGTGGCAGTTATTCCTAATGGCGTAGATGAGAATAAATATTCCCCTGGTTATTCTAATTTCAAATATCAACTGCAAACTAAAAAGCTGTTTGTTTACCAAGGGCGCATTGCCACCGAAAAAAACATCGAAGCTCTTTTAAAAGCCTGGAGATTAGCGAATATGGGCGATGATTGTCAGTTATTGATGGTTGGCGATGGCCCCAATAGAGCTTCTCTTCAGCCCAATTATGGCAAGGAACATAATATTACCTGGTTGGGTTTTGTGGCTGACGAACAACAGCGTATCGATATTCTGAGAGCAGCAGATGTGTTTATTTTGCCTTCTTTAGTCGAAGGTTTATCCATCTCTTTATTAGAAGCGATGTCTTGTAGTGTAGCTTGTTTGGCTACCGATGCAGGGGCAGATGGTGAAGTATTAGAAGAAGGAGCGGGAGTTGTCTTAGATACCCAAGGCGTTACCGCCCAACTTAAAATATTATTACCTCTATTTCGCAATCACCCCGAAATGACTAATCTTTTAGGTAATAAAGCTCGACAAAGAGTATTAGAAAGATATACCCTACGGCATAACATTACCAAATTAGAATATCTTTATTCTGAGTTAGCTGGTAACAAAAAATTATCAGTTATTGGCGACTAGCGATCGGTTCGTTCTTTGTTCCTCGTTTCCCAAGCATGGTTAAAGTTAGTGTAATTATTCCTGCCTATAACGGCGATCGCTATATTACAGATGCGATCGCTGGTGTTTTAGCTCAAACCTATACTGACTGCGAAATTATAGTAGTAGATGATGGTTCGACAGATAACACCAAAAACATAATTCAACAATACCGCAATAAAATTAAATACTATAGCCAAAGCAATCAAGGAGTAGCAGCCAGTCGCAATTTAGGTTTATCTAAAGCAAAAGGAGAATATATAGCTTTTTTAGACCAGGATGATGTTTTTTTACCCCATAAATTAGCTTTGCAGGTAGCAGTATTAGAACGAGAACCTGCGCTCGCCATGGTTAATAGTGGCTGGCAAATAGTTAACCAAGATGGCGTATTTCAATCAGCAGTAAAACCCTGGCTGCAAATTCCCCAACTTACAGTAGCGGATCTAATTATTTGGAAACCCGTTTTTTTGGGAGCAATGCTATTTCGGCGATCGCAACTAGAGAGTATAGCGGACTTCGATACTAGTCTCGAACAGACTCCAGATGTCGATTTGGTTCTTCGTTTAGCAGCAAAGGGTGGTGCTAGTGCTTGGGTAAAACAAACTACCGTCAAATATCGCCAACATCAAGACAACGCCTCCAAAAACACTTTGCTACAGGCTCAAGAATTAGATTGTATTTTAGAAAAGTTTTTTACTCAACCCAATCTCTCGCCAGAAATAAAAAATCTAGAAGCCAAATCTCGCTATCAAAGTCTAGTTTGGAGTGCTTGGCGACTCCAGCAAACAGGACGTTTTACCGAAATGGCTCATTATCTCAATAAATCGTTCCACTACAGCCAAAAATATCCCACAGAAATTATTCTCGATTGGATTACATCCTTCAAAAACTACTGCACCGAATACGGCACAAAACTAAATATCGCTACCCTTACCTCTTCCCTCCAATGGCAAACCTTAATTAAACAACTGATGGCCTAAATCCAATCTTCATCATCATCCTTATTCAGATCGATCTCAGACTCTCTAGATATCTTAGGAGAACTATTATTTGCTCCTTTCTTATCCTTATACTTATAAGAATAAGTCGAACCCGAACGCTCCACACTTTGAGGCTCTTGAGGCTTTTCGTAGTCAGAAGAACTATAGATAGAACTGTCTCTATCTTTAATCTTGCCCGCGATCGGATCGCTTTTTCTAGACCAAGAGCGATCTCTACTTACACCATCTTCAGTAGAATATTTTTGTTCGATCGCACCCCCGTAACGATAGCGATTTAACGCTTGTCCGAGCATACCTGCTACAGCCCCTCCTAAGACAAACAAACCAATCCAAACCGCCAAAGGTAAGCTGGGGGTTTGATAAACGCAAGCTTGGGTGGTTTGAGGACATAGAATCTTGAGAGCGATCGGTTCTCGGTTTTGGACGAAAACAATACCCAGTGCT
>CAYXWE010000430.1:0-4284 GCA_964468145.1 uncultured Pleurocapsa sp. | reverse complement strand
ATAAAAAGTGTACTAATTATTACTCCTCATTCTCTATTTCCTGATTCCCTCGAAACGACAACGGGCAAGCCCGTATGTACTTTGAAAGGGAAATTAATTGAAACGACTGGGTTACTTGTGTGATACTTTTTCAGCAATATTTAACTCTTTAACAGAGGTAGACATTGATGTAACTTGCGATCGAGATACAAAGACTGGGGATAATTTACTGCTAAATCAGTGGCTTCTAAAACTACCTCAGCATTACTTTCTTTAGTACAAAAAGAATTAACTCCCAAAGAATACAACAGTTCAATTACTTCTGGGTGTTGATAGTCGCTCCAGTGAATCAAACTAGTTTCAGGAGAAATTGCTTTAATCAAAGCTAGATTATCTGTGTCAGATTCCTGTTCGATATCAAAAAACAAAATATCTATATCAACCTGTCCGTACATCATTGAAAAAATTTGCTCGGAATTTTCCAACAAAATTACTTGAAAATGAGGGCGGTGTGTCTTGAGCAATTCGCTTAATTGTCTTCCCAAACTCTTATTTGGCTCGATAATCAAAATGCTTTTTGCTTTAGATGTTGTTTTAGAAGAGAAAATATTATCCAACATAAAACTATAAGAAATATTCCTTGCGTATATTTATCTACATATTATTCTGTATATTCTGACATTGATTTTCTCGGTCGTCTAGTATTTCTACGTAGAGTTAATCAAAAGTTGACAAAATAACTTGATTTTTTAAATCTATTTGAAGATATTTCTGAGTACTTATACTCCGTTTGCAGTCGAAGTAATTTTAAACGCTTAAATAACTAGGCATATTCTTAATATTCTGTTACAGTGATGGACGTGATTTCTCAAAACAGTTAGTAAACATAGTAGAAATTACGTAATTGTTGAATTACTCTTTTTTAACTACTTGCCTTGACGATCCAGAACAAATCTTTGAAAACCAATTGTTCAGAGTTAGTTACCATCCCAGAGTACCAACTCAATTTATCTCAAACCATCGCCAACACATCTATAAGATCTGCTTCTAGTTTTTCTTTTATTAGTGTTAGTCAATGGATATTATTATTAATAATAAATAGTATCTGTCTGAGCTTTATTACTTTTGCTTGCTTCTGGGTTGATTAATTGTGCAATATCCAAATCGTCATCTAATTCCCCAGATCTAGCCTGGTCTATTTTATAGATCGAGTTTATCGGTTTTGATTCTAATTGAGATCCCGAACAAGAAAAAAATAAATGCGATCGCCATATCCATTTTGTAAAAAAATTTACTACTATGACTGATATAGAGTAACTTATCAACAAATTGGGGTTATCAATCGTGATTGTAGTAATGAAAGTCGGTTCTCCAGAACAAGAAATTCAGAGAATAGAATCTGAATTACGGGAGTGGGGACTAACTCCAGAAAAAATTGTTGGTAAACATAAAATAGTTATGGGTTTAGTGGGAGATACAGCATCCCTCGATCCTTTGCAAATGAAAGAAATCAGTCCCTGGATCGAAAATGTCTTGCGGGTAGAAAAGCCTTATAAAAAAACCAGTTTAGAATACCGCAATAGCGAACACAGTAACGTGGTTGTATCGACTCCTAGCGGTGATGTTACCTTCGGGCAAAATCATCCTGTAGTAGTTATAGCAGGGCCATGTTCGGTAGAAAATGAAGCGATGATTATCGAAACAGCCAAAGCAGTTAAGGCTGCTGGAGCTAGTTTTTTGCGGGGTGGTGCATACAAACCTAGGACTTCTCCCTATTCTTTCCAAGGACATGGTGAAAGTGCTTTAGAATTACTCGCTGCTGCTAGAGATGCTAGCGGTTTGGGAATTATTACCGAGGTAATGGATACTGCGGATGTAGATAAGGTTGCCGAGTTTGCCGATATCGTTCAGGTAGGAGCAAGAAATATGCAAAATTTTGCTTTGCTAAAAAAAGTTGGCGCGCAGGATAAGCCTGTATTTTTAAAACGGGGAATGTCGGCAACTATCGATGATTGGTTGATGGCAGCAGAATATATACTGGCTGCGGGAAACTCCAATGTAATTTTGTGCGAGCGCGGTATTCGTACCTTCGATCGCAAGTATGTTCGCAATACTTTAGATTTGGCTATTGTACCTATTTTGCGCTCTTTAACTCATTTACCCATCGCGATCGATCCCAGTCATGGTACGGGGGTAGCTAGTTACGTTCCTCCTATGGCAAAAGCTGCGATCGCAGCAGGAACAGATTCTTTGATGATTGAGGTACACCCCAATCCAGCCAAAGCCCTTTCTGATGGGCCGCAGTCTCTAACCTTTGATGGTTTTGAACGTTTGATGGGAGAATTGAGTGTAGTAGGTAAAGCTGTTGGTCGTTGGGCAAAATCAACCGTTAAAGTTTAAAAGGATCGAAAACTATGAAAGATACATCAAACGAACCCGTTGTTAATGGGGATGCAGAATTAGAGTTATCTGGGACAAAAGCAACACCCGTGCGCTGTTTGCTCGCATCAATTGTTTCTGGCGCGATCGCTTATGGGCTGTATTTATTACTCAATTCTATCGTCCAAACCTATGCTACCAAAGCGGTAACTTCCAATAATCCTGTAGTAGTTAATCTAACTGCTGCGGTAAGGACAATGGTAATGGGTATTGTGGCATTAGGAACGGGGGTTTTTGGTGTAGTCGCAGTCGGCATATTTTTGCTAGGTATTCAACTAACTTGGCAAAATATCAAACGAGCCTAAAATTGATTAGTTATTAGTTATTAGTTATTACTTCTAATCCTCATCTTGGTCAATTTCTTCCAATCCGTCAGCTTTGCGAGCGCATTTTTGAGCATCCTCGATGGTGACTACTTCCTCGGCACATTTATCGTATTTTTCCCACTTCTCTTTAACTATATACTTCATTTCTTGGTGACGAGCCACGCCCTCATAAGCGTAGCGATTTAAATTGCGATCGACAATCAATTGTTCGATATAGCGTACCCTGTTCTTGCTGTTGGGGTGAGTGGAAAACCATTCTACTGGTTCTGGGCTATCGGAATCTTCTTCATGAGATTCAACCAACTTCACCATCAAATTGCGGACTCCATCGGCTGCATAACCAGAATTAACCAAAATTCTCGTGCCAAAAACATCCGCCTGTTTTTCCATTTTTCGACTGTAGTTCATGACAATCAAACCCGTAGCTGCATTGCCCACATAAGGAATATGTCTGACAATGTTGGCGGTAAAGTTGCCTCGCGTGACTAACTGAAAACCATGAGACAAAGCAGAGTGAGAAACTTCGTGGGCTAATAATCCTGCTAGTTCTGCTTCAGTATCAGTTTTCATAATTGCACCAGCATGGACAAATATTTTTCCTCCAGGGAGAGCAAAAGCATTAAGAGAATCGTCCATAATAATGTGAAACTCATACTTAAAGTCATCTCTACCCGATGCAGCAGCAACTTTTTGACCGATTTCATTGACATACTGCGTTACTTTAGGATCTTGAAGTAAAGGTAACTGTTTTTTTGCTTGTTTGACGCTAGCATCTCCGATCGCCGATTCTCCTTGCAGCAACATAGAGGTAGTTTCAAAAGCAGAAAGAGGCCCTAATAAACTACCAGTAAGGGCAAAACCTACTGTCCCCACAATCGCATTGCCTATTGCATTAAGAGCAATATCTGATTTTAAATCCTTCTGATATTGGGTTAAATATTCTTCCGCCAGGCGCTCGAATTCTTCGGCTTCGGGCAGATCGGGATTGAACAAAGCAAACTGACGTGCCAACACAGAAGCATCGAGCCATTCTGACTCATCAAGATGATTTTCAATTCTGGCTTTAACTAATTTAGGCTCGCGGGGATAGAGATTGACCGCTTTATTTAGTACTGCGGATGCTTCTGTTTCTCGTTCGTACTGTTGGAGCATTTGGGCATAATGAATGTGACCAGAAATAAACTGAGGCTCTCTAGTAGTTAATAGTTTTAAAGCACTAAAAATTTTGCTTGTCAATTTTTGTTCTTTACCTTCTTGGTAATTACGCCAGAATACTTTACCTGCAGGACTAAGTTGTTCGGGATTATCAAAAACTTTTACTGATTCCTCTTGAGTTACTGCTTTTTCTAGTTCGATATTCCAAGGCTCTTTGGCTTGACGATATAGTTTTTTAGCGTCTGCTTTGTAACCAGATAAATATAGTCGATCTGCTGTAGCTAATTTTTTTAGTCGAGCCAGTTCTTCTGGAGTAAGTTCGTCTTCTTTTTCCTCTGCTTCCTCTGCTTCCTCTGCTTCCTCTGCTTCCTCTGCTTCCTCTGCT
>CAYXWE010000429.1:0-4294 GCA_964468145.1 uncultured Pleurocapsa sp. | reverse complement strand
AGAAAGACTATTGCCAATGCCTCAGAAAAAGCCGAAATAAAACAAGGTCAAATGCTTCCTATTACTGCCACTGCTAATATTGCAGGGGAAACTATTGAGTTAGAAGTAGCTCAAACTCCAGAGCAACAGGCGACGGGATTAATGTATCGGGAATCTTTGGCAGACGATCGCGGAATGCTGTTTCCCTTCCAACAGGAGCGCACAGCGCGTTTTTGGATGAAGAATGTCCCTATATCTCTCGATATGATTTTCTTAAACGGCGATCGCATTGTTGGTATAGCTGCTGATGTACCTCCTTGTAATACGATTTCTTGTCCTGTATATGGGCCTGAGGCATTAGTCGATCGCGTAATTGAATTGCGGGGTGGAAGATCGGCAGAATTGGGCATCAAGCAGGGCGATCGCATCTCTATTGAGATTTTAGAATCTATCGAGTAACTCGAAAATGAATAAGTATAAATACCGAACAAAAAAATAAAAACTAGGAGCGTAAGTAATATTTCTCAGCAACAATTAACTTTTATACACTATATATTTAATAATTGCCTAAAACGATATTTCCATCGACAGATGGAGCAAAAGTAACAAAAAAAAATATTATCTTTTTTATACTTAGTAGAATTAAGTGATTTTACATACTAATATATGTCATTATATAAATCTTAAAATCTCTTATTTTGAGATCTTTTGCGAGTCTCAGTGGATATAGTGCAAATTCAATTTGGTCAATAAATTAATCAAATTTCATTCATTGTGATCTCAAATGTGGGCAAATTTTTTTTTATACCCAACAATAGTAAAACCTCAAATTATAGTAGCGACAATGACGATGGCGATCGCTACTATCTCAAAATTAATACAACTCATGATTTGATACACGATTTTATTACAGGACAACAATTATGAAGCCAGCAATATATGCAAAATTTGTCACCTTTTTAGAAGAAGAATTAGCCCTTTCCAACGATTCGATTGAGATCGTCAATCGTGCAGTGGAAGAACATCCAGCCCCCATCCCGATGATCTTGTGGCAGTATGGACTAGTGACCCTAGAAGAACTAGATCGCATTTATGATTGGCTTCATAGCAAAGCAAAACTAGACCTGAGTTAAAGTTTTAGTTTTAATTAATTAAAAATTAATTTTAATTAAGTTCCGTCGCAACAAATCTAGAGCAGAACAAGAACTCAAGTAACGCGTTAATTCTCTTCCTCGGCGATCGCCAAAACGATATTCTTGGGTAATAGTCTTGTTTTCGGGAGTAGCCAATCCAATATAAACTAAGCCGATGGGTTTACTTTCTGTTCCTCCCCCAGGGCCTGCTATTCCCGTAATACCAATCCCCCAATCAGTTTGTAGACGTTGTTTGACTCCCAAAGCCATTTGCCCTGCAACGGTAGCACTGACAGCACCATGTTGTTCTAAATCTTGGGGATTAACATTAAGAAGATTTTGCTTGACTTGATTGGCATAAGAAATTATACCGCCCCAAAAATAGCGAGAGCTACCAGAGGTTTCGGTTAACATTGCCCCCAAACCTCCCCCCGTACAGGATTCAGCTACGCTAAGAGTTTGGGCGCGATCGCTCAATAATTTACCGACGACAGAAGCCAAAGTGTCTTCATTGCTACCAAAATAATCCAATCCTGCAATATTTTTAATTTCGGTTGCCACTGGCTTAATAATAGCTTCTGCTTTGGCGCGATCGACTGCCTTAGCTGCTACCCGCAAGCGCACTTCACCTTTACCTGCATAGGGAGCAACGGTAGGATTATCCGAGTCAAACAGATGGACAACTTTTTCTGCTAGGGCAGATTCTCCAATACCCCGAAAACGCATCATTTCGCTGTAAATAGTATCTTTGCCCCAGCCTTGGCTTTTCAGGAAAGGAATGGCAGTTTCTTGCCACATCCGATACATCTCTGAAGGTACTCCAGGAAAGGTCATAATTGTAATACCTGATTTTGGCTGCCAGATAATACCTGGTGCTGTACCAGTAGGATTGGGCAATGACTTCGCTCCTTGAGGAACAAGAGCCTGTTTGCGGTTGCTAGGAGTCATTTCTCGTCCTACCGAGGCAAATTTGCGACTAATATCCGCAACGATTTGGGGGTCTTCTTGTAAGGGTGTATCAAAGAAGCTGGCGATGGTTTCAGTAGTTAAGTCGTCAGGAGTCGGCCCCAAGCCACCCGTAAAAATCAAGATCGAAGAACGATTAATAGCGGTTTCTAATACTTGATGAATTCGAGATACATTATCCCCGACCACGGTTTGATAGTAATGGGGAATTCCTAAATTGGCTAACTCTTGAGCTAGATACTGACAGTTGGTGTTTAAAATATCTCCTAAAAGTAATTCCGTCCCAATACAAATAACTTCCGCACTCATTAATTTCTAGCTATATATTTAAAATTTATCGTACTTAATATCATTATCTATTACTGCTGCGAGTACTTCGCCACACCTGCCATACTTGCCAAATCTGCCAAGAAAGCAGCATGGTTGCGCCAATAGCGTAGCCCCAACCGCTAGGAATATTAGAAAAACCCAACGCTAGACTACCAACCCAAAAAGTTAGACTATAGATAAATAAGACAGTTTGACGTTGAGAGATTCCCGACTTGAGTAACCAATGATGAAGATGGCTTTTATCAGCAATAAAAGGTGATTTACCTTTACAAATACGAGAAAAAATCACTGCAGACATATCAATAATGGGGACTGCCAAAATCAAATAGGGTAAGACGACAGCAGTGATGGCGGTAGTTTTTACCAAGCCAATAATACCTACTGCTGCCAGGGTAAAACCCATAAAATACGCCCCTCCATCCCCCATAAATATCTGAGCAGGATTGAAGTTGTAACGCAAAAATCCTAATGCTCCTCCTGCTAAAGCAGCAGCAATCAAGGCAGCAGCGGGTTGATTCATAAACAGAGTTACCACTAGCATCACAAAAGCAGCAATACCAGAAACTCCAGCAGCTAAACCATCTACGCCATCAATCCAATTAATCGCATTGGCCATGCCAACTAACCAAATAACGGTAACGGGCAAACTGAGCCAATAAATTTGAATCAAAGAATATACGGGAAAAGATATAAAATCGATCCGCACGCCCATATACCAACAACCAGTAGCTACCGCAAACTGCATCAACAGTCGGGAAATAGGAGTCAGATTAAATAGATCGTCAGCAAAACCAATGCCAAAAAATAGGATACTGCCAATAATGACCACCCAAATCTCTTGTACTTTGTGAGGAGCTAAGGCGGAAAATCCACCCAACATCCAGACAATTACTAAGGCGGAAATAGTTCCTGCAAAAATAGAAACCCCACCTACGCGGACGACAGGATTTTTATGAATCTTTCTGGCGTTAGGTCGGTCTACGATGCCTAGTTTTAAACCCAGAGTTTTAACATCAGGTATTGTCCACAACACGATGGTCATGGACATTAAAAAAGCAATCAGATGATATAGTTCAACAGGCATCTGAGTTCAGGCGTTCTCGAACGGCTAGTAAGGACATGAAAGTGCTGGGAATATAGCAACACCACAGCCATAAATTATAACTAGATGTTGCTATTTGTCTAACCTGAGATTTTAGCTGGTACGGGAATTTGTAAATAGGGATAAAGAGGAAAGCGATCGCACAAGGCTGCCACTCGATTTAGACAGTCATTCTGAACTGCATCGTCTTCTGGGCTGAGTAGTTTATCGGCAATGATATTTGCTATTTCCTCAAATTCTGTCTTGCCCATACCTCTAGTTGTCATAGCAGGAGAGCCTAAACGTAGTCCGCTAGTAACAAAGGGCGATTCGGGATCGAAAGGAACGGTGTTTTTGTTGGCGGTGATATTAACTTGGCTGACTAAAGCATCTGCTTTTTTACCAGTCATGCCGATACTACGCAAATCTACCAAAATCAAGTGATTATCTGTACCGTCAGAAACTAGCTTAATCTTTCTAGCTTTAAATGCTTCTGCCATAGCTTGAGCGTTGGCAATTACCTGAGCAGAATATTCTTTAAATTCTGGTTTTAGGGCTTCGCCAAAAGCAACCGCTTTACCCGCGATCGCGTGTTCTAATGGGCCACCTTGAGTACCAGGAAATACGGATTTATTGAGCTTTTTGCCCAAATCCGCATCGCGAGTTAAGATCAATCCCCCTCTTGGCCCTCGTAGGGTTTTGTGAGTTGTAGTAGTTACCACATCGCAATGGGGTACGGGATTGGGGTGATGACCGCTAGCTACTAAACCAGCAATAGGGGCAATATCAGCTAATAAATAAGCAC
>CAYXWE010000428.1:0-4299 GCA_964468145.1 uncultured Pleurocapsa sp. | reverse complement strand
ACTGTCAAAAATGTAACTTAAAGTACAAGGTCTACAGGGTACGATATGCTAATTTGCGTGCCATATACCTATTTGATGCCAAAACTATCAGAACTTCTTTATAAAGCTGAATTTAGTGCCAATATATTTAATTTGAGCAATGGATTGACCATTATTCATCAATATCTACCTGCAACTCCTGTGGTAGTGACAGATGTTTGGGTAAAAGCAGGAGCGATCGCCGAACCCCCAGAGTGGTCGGGTATAGCGCATTTTTTGGAACACATGATTTTTAAAGGTTCTCCCAATGTGATGGTGGGAGAGTTCGATCGCACCATCGAAAATACAGGAGGAATAGCCAATGCAGTCACTAGTTACGATTATGCTCATTTTTATTTAACTAGTGCAGCATCTCATGTAGCACAGACTTTACCCCCTTTAGCAGATATATTGTTACGGGCTACTATTCCTGATGAAGAGTTTATTCGCGAACGGGAAGTAGTCATTGAAGAGATTTATGCCAGCAATGACGATCCAGATTTTTTAGGATTCGAGGCTTTATATCAAAATGTTTATCAGCGTCATCCCTACGGACGCTCGATCTTAGGGGATAAAGATATTCTTCTCGAACATACCCCCGATCGGATGCGTTGCTTTCACCGCACTCTTTATCAACCAGAAAACATGACTGTGGTGATGGTGGGAGGAATCGAACAAGAAGCAATTTTAGCATTAGTTAACGATAATTTCAGTGATTTTAGCGCGCGTTCTCAATGCCCCCCCGTCATTGTCGAAGCAGAACCGCCAAAAGTTACTATTAACCGTCAGGAATTACATTTACCCAGAATTCAACAGGCACGTCTGTTGATGGCTTGGATTTGTCCTGGTTCGCAGCATTTAGAAGAAGCGATCGCCCTAGATGCGATCGCGCTAATTTTGGCAGGAGGGCGCAGTTCTGGTTTGGTTCGGGAACTGCGGGAAGAAAAGCAGTTGGTAATGGATATTGACTGTAATTTATCTCTGCAAAAGGATTCTAGTATGTTTGCCATTAGTGCTTGGCTAGAAGTAGAAAATTTGGAATTGGTAGAAAGTATTATTGGCGATCGCCTAGAACGGCTACAGCACGATCTAATTCCCGAACTCGAAATTGATCGCGCCCAACGCCAGTTAATCAATGACTATATATTTTCTACCGAAACTCCCAACCAACTGGCTAGTATCTACGGTTTTTATCAGATTGTAGCTACTGCATCGGAGGCGACACTATATCCCCAGATCGTCAGCAAATTGCACCCAGAAGTTTTACAGGCGATCGCCCGTCGCTATCTATCTCCAGAACGTTATGCCATTACTGTGGTTAAACCTGCTTAATTTTTGATTCTCATAATAGAAACGAGCGATTCTCTCTTTCTCATCTTTACTCTGTTGCCCACAACCTTGCTACAAACATCCCAAAGTACGTTTTTGGGGAGAGTATAACTTTTTCTCCCCATGGGAATGTAACCTATTACTAATCTGAAGAAAGTATTAAGTTATGTAACAATTCTCAGGGATCGTTAATATTTGTTGAACATTCTTGACATTGCTGTTAGGTTGTGAATGGAAATCAATCAAGAGGTTCAAACATGACTTTATCTTCTTATCTAGTGGCTCTAGTTTCCGTACTTTCTACTGGCTACGTATTAGCTATAGGTCTAGGAACTGCTGCTTACTTTGCCAACGATAAATAATAAAAAAACTATTAAACTGGCAGGTCTAATAGTTTGTTAACGAGATTAAACTGATGTGCAACCAGCTAATTATTGCTTATATTAGCTGGTTGCTTATATTTGATTGACATTATAACCGCCAATGGCAATTATGGAGCTAACCGTTTTGTAAATTAACAAACCAATCGAGAGTTTTGGGATTTACCCAACCTTTTTGGGTAATAATTTCGCCAAATTTACGTTGAGTCAAAGACTGCTGCTGTAGAGTCTCCATAATTTGATCGGGCTTTAATAATCCAGCACGATCGAAATAATCCCCCAAACGCAGTTTGCGATCGGATTGAACCAAATCGGGCAAATCCCTTGTAAAGAAGCGCACCGTTTCAGGAGGGAGATAACCTTGTTGAACCAAGATTTCACCAAAGCGATGTTCTTGATGCTGTTGTTGAATTTTTAGAGTCTGTCGGATATGTTGGGGAGATAATAATCCTGCCTGCTGTAATATTTCCCCCAGGGGTAAATATTCCGCCTGTATATGGGGAGAAAATTTATATCGATTGAGTTTTTGTTGACCCATCAGCCAAAATAGAGGCAAACTATCGACTAAATAACGCTTCCAAAGACGAGCAGGTTCGCAAGAGAGACGGTATAGCCATTCCAAACCTATATCGCCCATTACTTTTGGCGATCGCTTAATGTTTCCTGCTTCAAAATCAATACTTGCCCCAATGGCAAAAAATATTTTAATTTTAGGTAGTTGGGAGCGATATTTAGCAATCCATTTTTCTTGTTTTGGCGCGCCAACACCCACGGCTAAAACAGTAGCATCGGATTGATTAATGCGTTCGACAATTTCTTGACATTCCCGTTTGTCCTTTTCAAACCCAAAGGAAGGAGAATGGGCAGCAATTACTATTTCTCTGCCTACTTTTTGATTAATATTATGCCTTGCTGTCTCGGCAACGCCTTCTTTTGCCCCCAATAAAAATATTTTTACATCTTCGTTATATTTGTTGTACTCATAAAAAGCAGGAAATAAATCCGCACCTGAAATTCTTTCTTTAATAGGATCGCCTAATAAAAAAGAAATGTATTGCAAAATTTTGCTGTCACAAACTCGATAATTAGAAGTGTAATAAGCCTGTAAAAATTCGCGATCGCTTTGTATTTTGACCAAATGATCTACATTGGGCGTTACCACAACACCACCATTAAGATTTAAATCCGCCAACAATTCTGTAGTGGTGGTATTGTGAATCGAAACATTAAGAAAATCTACTATATCCATGTATTTTGGCAACCCCAATTATTAGACAATAAAACAACATTGCCGATCGTCAGCAACTAAATTTAGCGTGTTAGCGGTTTCGATTTCTTGAAGTAAAAAAGTCAAAGAAAAAAGAAGTCAAACTCACGCTTTGTAGAGAAAGTTTAACTTCTTAATTTGGGTTAGAAATTGATCTCGATCGCTAATAAATATCGATCGAATAAACTAATTACTCATTGATATAAGTCTCAGTCATCTGATAAGCCTCATCATCAGTAAACTGCTGGGGTGGATGCTTCATGAAGTAGGCAGAAGGGGCAGTCAAAACACCGCCAACCCCTCGATCTAAGCCCAATTTACAGCAACGAATGGCATCGATAACAACTCCCGCTGAATTCGGCGAATCTTCTACTGAAAGTCGCATCTCTAGGTTCATCGGAACATCGCCGAATAGCTTACCTTCGATGCGGATAAAAGCTACCTTATTATCTTTTTGCCAGGGTACATAATCACTAGGGCCTACATGAATATCTTCGTATTCCAAGCGTTCGGCAGCGGTTGCCTGTACTGCTTCGGTTTTCGACTCTTTCTTAGAATCTAGACGAGTGCGATCGAGCATATTGCGAAAATCGGTGTTGCCCCCAGTATTTAGCTGATAGGTACGCTCGACTTTAACTCCTCGTTTCTTACAAAGATCCACCAAAGTTCTATGGCTGATGGTAGCCCCAAACTGAGATTTAATGTCATCACCGACGATGGGAATATTGTGGTGTTTAAACTTATCTGCCCATAAAGGCTGACTGGCAATAAATACGGGAATACAATTAACAAAACCAACTCCCGCATCCAAAGCACATTCTGCATAAAACTCTACTGCTTCTTGCGAGCCTACGGGAAGATAGTTAATCAAAACTTCTGCACCCGATGACTTGAGACTATTAACAACTTGTTCTTTCGATTGTTCGGGGCGATCGCTCACTACAAAAGTATATTTTTCGTCAGCACCATTCATGTGGGCTGCAACCCCGTCCAATAATGCTCCCATTTCTACTGTCACCCCTGTATGGGGTACGTTTTCACAAAAAACCGTAGTACAGTTGGGAGGAGCAAAAATTGCCTCAGCAACATCTTTACCTACCTTGCGTTGGTCGATGTCAAAAGCAGCAACTACCTCTAGGTCATAAGGCTTATAACCACCGATATCCCAGTGCATTAAGCCAATAGCATCTTCTGCTTGTTTGCCTTTATAATATTCAATTCCTTGGATGAGAGAGCTAGAACAGTTCCCCACCCCTACTATTGCAATTTTTATGCTCCCCACGATTTAACCTTCCTCCATTATTG
>CAYXWE010000427.1:2045-4299 GCA_964468145.1 uncultured Pleurocapsa sp. | reverse complement strand
TGGGCTTGGCTAAAGATGACTTTAGTTGGGACACCTGGAATAAAATCTTTGCCAAAATCTTCGGCGAACCTACTAACCTAAAGTATCCCCCTGAAACTGTTGCTCAAGCAATGGCGATAATCTATCACGATGTCCCCACAGAACCCGAAGCAGCAGTTCAAGCTCTCATCGAATATAACGACCGTTCTCTGGAAGAGCGCAATCGACGCGAACGAGAAGAACGAGAAAATGATGACTTGAATGACATTGAGGAACTGCTCGACGATGATGAAGATGAATCGGACGAAGAAGATTTGGATTTTGTCGATGAAGCAAATGATGAGGACCTTGAGGACTTTGACGAGGATGAATTAGATGATTTTGACGAAGAATAGCATTTCTCTAGTTTAAGTCGGTTTGAATATAGTTCTAGCTATTTTAGATAAAAAATATAGCTAGAACTAATTTTTTATCCTTGTTTTTGTCTACGAGGTATGGCGGATTCATTGTTGTTTAGTATGAACTCTGTCAAACAAATCTTTCTGCATCGCTTCAATCGCTCTTTTAGATAGAGGTACTGGCTGCTTTTGGTTAAACGCGATCGCTACCTCGGCAATTCTCTGTAGATATTCATCGGGTTTGTTAATGATTTCAGCCTGACGATACCATTGCCATAACTCATCTTTCCTTTGACTATATGCTTGCCAATCCGACCACAGCATTTCTTTTTCTGCTGTAGACAAGACTTTTTTTTCCATCAAAAGTCCAATTCGCTGTACCTCCCGTTCGTCTTTCCCTAGAGCAGCAGCAAACATTGACCAGTCTTCCGAAGATGGCAGATAACGCTTACTTCCTAATAGCTGTTCGTTCCAATCCTTACCCAATATTGGGCGCATTCTGCGGTGCGACCCCGCGTCGCCGTCAGGCGCAAGGGAACGCGCACCGATAGCTGATGGTAGCTGCTTGGCAATTCGCCAGGACATTTCTTCTCCTGGGCGGTCGCCATCTAAAGCTAGGATTATCTTTGCTCCCTGTCGAACAGCATCAGTTAATACAGGTAGGGGAATACTACCAGCCCCATCGATTGAAATGTAAATCGTTCTACCGTAGATAGAATCTTCTCTCAAAGCTGCTAGAGACATAGCATCAATAGGGGACTCTACCAAAAATATCTTACAAACAATGCCTTCACCTAGACTAAAGAAGAACCAACCTCGGTCGCGCTTAGTTCCTGAAGTAAGCAACTTAAGATTAGATGAGATACTTCTCAAACTAGCACCAATAGCTTCACCCAATTGAAATTCTGACTCTATCGAATAACGAAAGAACATCGCGTTACTGCGAACATCTGCATCAATTAAGCCCTGTCTATGTAGAGTGTCCACTAAAAAACTAGGTAGTCCCCGACGGTCGATTAAGTACTCCCTCACGTCTTTCCATTTAGTGCGATCGCGACGATTACATCTTGGCGGTTTCTCTGGTTCTATTACTTTGGCTGGAATAATTTTGCGAGAACCTCTGAATGGAAAATCTACGGGTTTACCCCAAAGAAAATCCATCGCCGTAACAAAATCACACTGCATTACGTGTGTTACCAAACTAATTGCACCGCCACCTCCAGTTTGCGCCAAATGGTCGAAGAAAACACCGCGACCCGAATCGATAGAGATGGCACAGCCACTAGTGCGCCACTTTTTATGGTCGTGGCGATCGCGTTTCATCCCTAAACGTTGGGCAACTGCTTCTAGATCGAATTGACGTACCTCTTCTATTACTTCTGGTGGGTATATCGGTGCTTTAGTGTTTATCTGCGAACCCATTTCAAACTCCCCTCGCTACATTAGCCGAAAGTGAAGCCAATGCTTCGGTATCATCCGCACTAATTGCCAGCAGAAACGAACTTATCTGTATTCCTACCTGGACATCTTTTAGAGCTGTTTTTATGGGCGTGCCTCGTCTAACCAAGCTAATAGCTCGATTGACTTTATTTTCAGTCTCATCATCAATATCCAATATTCCTTGTCTAACCACCCGCTGCCAACCAAAATACAGATCGTGAGCTTTGAGTGCATTTTCTATTCTCTGGTCATCCTTACTACTAGTTTTCTTAGCTAACGATGGCACAGAGGGTACTTTGGTGAGATAAACAGACAAGTCCTCATTATGATCTATCAGATATGCTTGTCCTGTAGTATTGGGTATAGTATTAGCTGGCTCTTCAGATTTTGATTCAACTTGTGGTTTCTTATTTGAATCTGGAATTATGGCTGCTGAA
>CAYXWE010000427.1:0-1945 GCA_964468145.1 uncultured Pleurocapsa sp. | reverse complement strand
AGATTTTGATTCAACTTGTGGTTTCTTATTTGAATCTGGAATTATGGCTGCTGAACGATCTGTAACTTTGGATTCTTCTATTGTTCGATCGTCATCACTACTTTTGGTCGTAGAAGGAACACTTAGGAATTTCTGCTGAATCTTATTACCCCTATCACCTTCATGGCGCAATAGCAATTTATCCGTTGTTTTCTCTGGTGACTCCGTTTCTACCAGAGCTTTTTTATCGGCAGCATCCTTCTTTGATTCTGCTGAAGTCTCAATCTCTAATGGAGAAAAATAATTCCCATCCTGCTTGACAAAAGAAAATTGCTCCAAAGCCATTTCCGCCAAAGAAGAAATAACTGCAAGGTCAACACCTACAGTCTCAGCCGACTCTATTACGCTTAAATCTCCATTCCTTACTAAAGCAACAAAACGCTTCACCTTTGCTACTACTGGATCGTCTGCTTTGGTATACCCCCGATTAATTGCCAGCTTCAATCCGCGTTCTACATCGTTGAGATTGGCTGCACGACCGTAACTAACTTTAATTACCTGGCGATCGCTGTTGGCTATCCTGTTGCGAATTTGAGGCGTAATCTTAATTCCTAAATTAGCAACACTATTACTATGATTAATTTGGAAATTGTAAACGCGACTTACCCCTTTAGCATCAACCGTTTTAGCAACCAGGTTGGTAATCTTGGCAGTGGTCGCTCCTGGAAAATCTAGTTCTTCAATCGGCAACAGAAAGATAGTTTGTGCCGTACCAGAAGGGATAGGAAAGTCGGTGTTATAAACTACCCGCGACGCATCACCCAAACCAATGTAGGAAATCGCCTCATCCGTAGTCGAAAAATCAATTACGGCAATTCTGCCTGGATTGACAGAGACATTAATTCCATTAGCGATCGCCGTTTCTTGACTGACCTGCTCGTAGCTCAAGTTGGTTGCTACGGTATATTCTGCTGCCAGTACCGATGCCTGAGCGAGTAAAACTCCACCCATAGCAGCAGTGCTGGCTGCCAACAACGGCAAGTAAAATTTTAAATTGGGTAGTTTAAATAACAATTTCATTTGTCTAAAAAGTCGTATATGGGTTGAATAAATAAAAATTTAGATTCCCAGAAATATCCAGTTATCTCGTCGGAAACTGAAGAATGGAATTGGGCCAATAAAATAGGGAGTACAGCCTAAATCGACTACGGGAGACTTAGCGCAGAAACGGAAAAAGATTGCTGTCTCTACGCTATCGGTAGTCTCATCCGTTCCCCAAATAGCAAACTTAAACGCCTTACCAAAAGGATGTCTTCCCGTAGGCTCTTTGCCACAATTGACAGCCCCTAATACTCCATGTCCGCCTCTGACTCCCCAAGGAGCGTCAGGGCAGATGTTACCCGATTGGGGATCGCGCCCTTCAATCCACTGCACCCCCTCTGTAGGCAACCGCCAGTCGCTGCCAAAATTTTCGATATCGTCCAACTCGATATAGGGACAGCGAGAACCTGCCATGCAGGGAACGTTAAACCCTTCTTCGTAACTCCCACTCACAGTTCGTTGTCGGTTACTCTCAGCATCACTCCAAACCGCATCGATCCGCATTACTGGCATAGCAATACTAGATAGGGGATTTGGCATCTGACTCAAGGCAACTTTAGATAATGCGGGAACGTCATTTACCCCCGCATTTTCCCAGCCTGAAAAATCTTTTAACGCCGTATTTGATAAACCAGGAAGATCGTCAATACTGTATTGAGATAGGTCAACTTCTCCCAATTTAAGCTCCTTAGCCACTAAATCGCTCTCTACTAAAGAATCTATACTCATATCCTCGTATCCGCTGCCGAATTGAGTTTCTATTAATTTGGCAATTGGTTCGACTTCACTAACCTGCTGTTGACCCAATCCTGGTACTACCTCGACTAATTCTCCCAACGATTGCTCTTTGGCTAGCTCAAATGCT
>CAYXWE010000426.1:0-4301 GCA_964468145.1 uncultured Pleurocapsa sp. | reverse complement strand
GTAACGAAGAGGTAACAATTGCTGCGGTAGTTAACAATTTACAAAAATTTGGTCTGACTAAGATTAGGGTAATTGACAATGGCAGTAGCGATCGCAGCTCGATATTAGCTCAAGAAGCGGGTGCAGAAATTATATCAGAACCCACTGCAGGTTACGGACAAGCCTGTTGGCGAGGTTTACAGAATATTCCCCTAGAAATTGACTGGATTTTGTTTGGCGATGGCGATGGTAGCGACGATTTTAGTTGTTTGCCTGAGTTTTTTAGTTTGCGAGATCGATATGACTTGATTTTAGGCGATCGCCGTGCCACTCCTGGGGGGAAAGCGGTGATGACTCCAGTACAGCATTTCGGTAATAGTTTAGCTGGTTATTTAATCGATCTCGGTTGGGGCTACAAATATCGCGATCTCGGCCCGTTGAGGTTAATTCGTAAGTCGGCATTAACTAAAATTGCCATGGAAGATCGAGGTTTTGGTTGGACAGTAGAAATGCAGGTAAGGGCAGTAGAAGAAAATTTAAAAATCTGCGAAATACCTGTCAATTACCGTCCCCGACAGGGGGGACAATCTAAAATCTCTGGCACAATTTTAGGCAGTTTTCAAGCAGGAACGATTATTTTAACTACTTTAGCCAAACTGTATATTAAAGGAACAAAGAACAAAAAACAAAAAACAAAAAACAAAAATAAACAGAACAATCTTTTCCTTTGGTTGAGTGCATTACCGTTACTAATTGGTGCCATACTCATCATGCCCTATGGCGATTTTAGACAACCAAAGAATGTAATTAACTTTGGCTATGGTATTGGGGTAATGAGTTTGGGGTTTGTCTTTTCTTGGGGACTCAAGTCGGTTAATATGTGGTGGTTTTGGGGAGTTGCGATCGCCACTAGGGTCATTTTACTATTTATGTATCCAGGGGATGATATTTGGCGATATCTCTGGGAGGGTTACATTCAAAATCAGGGCTTTAGTCCTTACGATTTTGCCCCTAATGCAGCCGAATTAATACCCTATCGTACTTCATGGTGGTCGCAGATCAATCATCAAGGCGTATCCGCTATTTACCCCCCCATTACTCAGTTAGGATTTCGGGGTTTGGCTGCTATTTCTCCTAGTGTTATTTTATTTAAAAGCAGTTTTGCGATCGCCGATTTATTAACCTGCTATTTATTAACCAAACAATTCACTTATCAACAAACTACGTTTTATGCTTGGAATCCTCTTGTCATCTATTCCTTTGCAGGGGGAGGACATTACGACAGTTGGTTTATTCTACCTTTAGTTGCTGCCTGGATTTTATTCGACAAACCAATTAATTTTTCTTTTTTAACTCCTTTTTTAACTCCTTTACTAATCGGTATCAGCATTGCGATTAAATGGATTTCTCTCCCCATATTAGGTTTTCTTAGCTGGATCTGGTGTCAAATTAATTTTAAAACGGCGATCGCAGTTGCTTTACTTGGTACTTTGCCTTTGTTTTTATCAGTTCTTTTCTTTTGCACTAGTGATTCTTGTTCTTTGATTCCTACTAGTTCTACTTTTGTCACTCATGGACGCAGTGCTGAATTCTTACCTCATCTACTAGCTAAAGTTTGGCACTCTTCCACTAAAACCAATAATATTTTTGCCCTACCTTTAGGATTAGTCACTTTATTTTTGTTCTCAAAAGCCAAAAATATACAGCAGTTTGCTACAGGATTTTTGGCAGCCTTGTTAGTTATCTCTCCGATAATTCATGCTTGGTATTTTACCTGGATTGTTCCCTTTGCGGTTGGCACAAAAAATTGGGGGGTAAGATTGGTTAGCTTATCGGCATTTGTTTATTTCTGCTTGCCCTATCGTCAAGCTTTAGGCAATAAAAATTGGAATTTAACTGACCTAGAAACCTGGATTTTATGGTTGCCTTTTATATTGGGTTATGGATGGAGTCTGTTGGTTGCCCAATCTACCAACTCAAACAAATATTATGACTCAAATAATTTATCCTGAAGAAATGAACAATCAAAGATTAGAACAGGGTCAAGTAATCGAGTTAGAAATAACCGATCTCAATACTAGTGGTGAAGGTGTGGGCAGATACCAAGGCAGAGTAGTATTTGTTCCCAATACAGTAACAGGCGATCGCGCTTTAGCCAAGATCGTTCAATCAAAAGCTAAGTTCGATAAAGCAAAAGCCCAGCAAATATTGACCCCCTCGCCCTACCGCACTCGCCCCAGTTGCATTGTGGCGGATAAATGTGGCGGTTGTCAGTGGCAGCATATCGAAATAGACTATCAGCAAGAAGCCAAAAGACAGCAAATAATCCAGGCTTTCCAAAGAATTGGTGGCTTGGATAAGCTTGAAGTACAGCCAATTTTGCACGCAGGCAAAAACCTCAACTATCGCAACAAATCAACCTATCCCTTTGCCAGATCCGCTACAGGGCAAGTACAGGCTGGTTATTATCGTTCCAAAAGTCATAAACTAGTCAACCTCAATCAATGCCCCGTCCAAGACGAACGTTTGCACCCTCTTTTAAAAGATATAAAACAAGATATTCAGCAACGGGGATGGTCGATATATGATGAAGCCAGTCATCGAGGTAAATTACGCCATCTTGCCCTGAGAATTGGCAGTAATACAGGAGAAATGCTGCTAACGCTGGTCACAACTAGCGATAAACTAACAGGAATCGTCGAACAAGCTCAACTATGGCTAGAAAAATATCCCGAACTCGTAGGAGTATGTTTGAATATCAATCGCGATCGCACTAATACTATTTTAGGTAAAACCACTTATGCAGTAGCGGGTAAACCTTACGTACGAGAGATATTTGCAGGAATAGAATTACACATTAGTGCTGATACTTTTTTTCAAGTTAATACTAGTGCTGCCGAACTTTTACTTGAGGCGATCGCCGCTCAACTCAATCTAACAGGAAACGAAAAAATCATTGATGCCTACTGTGGAATTGGTACTTTTAGTTTACCTTTAGCCAAAAAAGTCAAACAAGTAGTGGGTATTGAGGTTAACCCTGCATCCATTCAACAGGCTCAACAAAATGCTGTCCTCAATCAAATTAAAAACGCAAATTTTTATGCGGGTAAAGTAAGAGACTGTCTCGACTTTATAGATTTTCAGCCCGATGTATTGCTTTTAGATCCGCCCCGCAAAGGATGTGCGCCTCAAGTTATTGAAGCCATAATCAAGCTTCAGCCATCCCGAATCGTTTATATTAGCTGCAAACCTTCTACTTTAGCCAGAGATATCAAACTATTATGCCAGTCAGGGATATATCAACCCGTTTATATTCAGCCTGCTGACTTTTTTCCCCAAACCACTCATGTAGAATGTTTTGTTATTTTAGGCAAATCCTAGGCAATAAATTCAGTTCTATTTATACTGTTTGGAAATTTTAGTATAATTGATATGATATTTATAGCAGGTAATTTTGAAAAGCTCTAAAAAAATACTATGGTTTTGTCTGTTAAATCAATTAATCGATTGATAGAGTTATTTAAAAAATAAGATTTTAATTTGATAAATCTAGGCTACTGCCAACTCACAGGCTTAACAATAACTCTTGGGTCTTGTAGTTCGGTTTGTATAGTCTCGGAAAAAACTAACTCAATTTAAAAGCAAGCGGTTAATAGTTAACTAGCATTCGGCTCAACTAACTAAATAAACCCCTTTATAACAGCAAAAACCTTGCAATTTAGCCCAGAGGTGTAAATTAGTGATTGCGATTCCTATTCCATGGAATAGAAACAAATGGAGTACCATGAGCTTTACTTCAACCCTTTATCTCTGTCCCGTTCTCGATTTGCTTTTAGTTAGCGTACCTCCAGAATGGCAAGCGGAAATACGGCTTGGACTACAGGAAGCTTTAGTTAATGCAGCCAAGCATGGTAATAAGCTAGATCCTAGCAAAACAATTATTGTTAAATTTACAGTTACTACTAGAGAATATTCTTGGGTAATTGTCGATCAAGGCAATGGGTTTTCTTCAAGCTCAAATTCTGTAGACGATCGTTTACAGAATTTGAGCTTGAATTTACCCGTAGACGAAGCGGAAAATGGTCGAGGTTTTTCAATTTTACATCACGTATTTGATTGCGTTCACTGGAATCGAGAAGGAACACAATTAACCCTATCTAAAGAATTGGCGAGAACCAAAACTAAGTAGCTGGGAATTTTTAAGCAATATTCAATCTAAATAGTCAAAAAACAAGATATAAAGAATACAAAGTTTGCTATAATAATAAATGCACTGACAATATAACGTACCCATGCAGTGCAATTATAAAAATAGTGTGGCG
>CAYXWE010000425.1:0-4313 GCA_964468145.1 uncultured Pleurocapsa sp. | reverse complement strand
AGCAGAGTTAGAAAATGCCGAGGAAAATAGCTCCGATTGTTTAGAGATTGAGCTGGATGTAGAAGATTCTAAAGCAGACATGACTTTAGAAGCAGCAGTGGAATATGAGGCATTTTTGCGCCATACAGCCGAACCAAAAACAGAACTAGATTCGATTCTCAAACAGTCTGAGGGTAGCTCCACGAGACATTACGATGTAGCTTTAAAGATAGATACGGAGTCTGCTTCATCCAGGGAATTAGTAGACTCAGTAAATACATTAATTCCCTTGGTTGTGGAATTGCTCAAATACAAAATTGAAGACTCTCAAGAGTCAATCTTTGAAGCAGTAACCCCGATGTTAGAACGCTCGATCGAGCAAAGAGCTATTGAAGAACCCGAAAAAATGGCAGCAGCAATTTCCTCAATTTTACCCGATGCTATTACTGAAAAAATCAATCTCGAGCCGAAAACAATTGCTAGAGCGATCGCGCCAGAAATTGCTTTAGCAATTGAAGAACAAATTTTATTGGATGAAAAGGCAATGGCTCAAGTGCTAGGCCCTGAAATGGGTAAAGCCATTAAAACACAAATCGAGCTAGAAAAAGATGCCATGGTAGATGCACTATACCCTGTAATCGGCGACACTATTTCTAAATATATGGTGGAAGTAGTCAAAGAAATTAATAGCAAGGTCGAAAATACCCTCTCTCCAGAAGGATTCAAACGCAAGTTTCAAGCCAAACTCAAAGGTGTATCCGAAGCGGAACTGATCTTGCAAGAAGCCCTCGGCTGTTATATTCAGGCGGTATTTTTAATTGAAAAAAATTCGGGCATAGTGATTGAAAAGGTACAAAAAACAGGAGAGCAAGAATTAGATTCGGATATGGTAGCGGGGATGCTCACTGCTATTCGTAGTTTTGCCAATGATTGTATCGTTTCTGATTCAGAACTAGACAGCATTGATTATGGCAACTGGCAAATTCATCTGGAAGTGGCGGGATATTGTTATCTGGCGGTAGTAATTACAGGCGAACCCAATCAAGATTTTTTGCAAAAAGTCCGCAGCATTTTTGGGGAAATTGTTCTCAATCATGGTGAAGCGATCGAAAAGTTTGAAGGTGACTATGAGACAGTTCCTACAGCCATTAAACCTAAATTAGAGCAATTAATTGAGCCAGAAATCTATTTAAGATCCCAATCTTCTGGAAAGTCAGGCTCGCCGATAATATCATTGTGTTTGTTGGCCTTTATTTTGTCGATATTTTTAGTTCCTTGGGGAATAGTAAGTTATCGTTCGAGAGTAGCCCGAAACATCGAGCAATTGACCGCAGTTCGACTAGATGCTGCCCCAGAACTATCGGTATATCGCTTAGATTCTCAAGTAAAAAAAGGAAAGCTGATCGTTACAGGTAGAGTACCTAACGATTATTTACGCGATCGCGCTACCAAAATTACTCAAGAAATTGCCCGAAATAATAATCTTCAGCTCGATAATCGGATTATTAGCGTTGATGTTCCTGTCGATCGCAGTTCTATTGCTGGTGAAGTACAAAGACTTACTGAGTTATTCAATCGACAGTCGCAAGTCGGGATCGAATCAAATTACCAATCTGATACTTTGTCTATATCTGGTTTCATTTTGGATGAATTTCAACAAAAAAATGTCGCCGATGCCTTCGATCGAGTCCCTGGAATTGACAAAATAATCCTAAATATAGTCGAAAGACTACCTGCAGTACAAGAGAGAATCTACTTTGAACTAGGTTCAAACAACTTAAACTTTGCTGATAATTCTAGTAAAATTAAATCCGTCAGTCAGTTTTTAGATCGCCATCCTCAGCTACACTTAAACCTAATTGCCTATAGCGACGGACAAGGTTCAGACACAATCAATCAAAAATTAGCTCAAGAACGTTGTTCCAAAGTTAAATCTGCATTAGTGGCTCAAGGAATCGACCTGAATAGACTGACTTGTCAAAGCAAGCAGTATCGAATTGCTGCCAATTCTAATTCGCGCTCGTCTCGCTATATAGGTTTTGAGCCATTTATTCCCACGCAATAGTCCCACAAAAACCCAAGCAATGTCAGTAATTACTAAGAAAATTTGTTTATTAGGAGATTTCAATGTCGGTAAAACAAGTTTGATTAGGCGTTTTGTTGAAGATAAATTTAGCGACCGATATTTATCTACAGTCGGAGTCAAAGTATCTCGTAAGTCTTTTAAAGTTAAAGCAGAATTCAGCCTCCATTTACTGAATTTATTAATTTGGGATTTAGAAGGCAATACTAAATTTAAATCTATTACTCCTAGCTATCTTAAAGGTGCAAGCGGTGCAATTATTGTGGCGGATTTGGCTCGTACCAATACCCTGAGCAGTATCAACCAGCATATCGATCTGTTTTTACAGGTTAATCCTCAAGGAACTATTGCGATCGCTCTTAACAAAGCGGATCTAGTCCCTCAAGAAAAACTAGAAAAATTAATCGAGCTACATAGCGATCGCGATCGCGATCTGGTATTGAAAGCCTATCCCACATCTGCTAAGACAGGGAAAAATGTATCTAATATGTTCGCTACATTATCTAAAAGTTTGGTTAAGTCTTAAAATGGTGCTTCTAACACCATCTTAGGACTTATACTTCACCGAGGGCGATCGTTTGAATTAATCGCGGAATACCAGGGTCAAAACCTGCCAAATCCCAAGAATTATTGTCTTGAGGATCGACTAAGGTAATGTTGTAAGGAGCAAGGGTAATGTAGATTGCTTTGACATTAGGGTTTACCTTGCGACGATACTCTTGCAATGCTTGGGTAGGATGTCGATTGCCCGCCCAGCTTTCATTATCCGTCCAAAAACAAATTACGTCTGCTTGATATTTATTTTTTATTGCCCAGCTATAAGCAACGCTGGCATCTGTGCCACCAAAATTTTGATTGCTGGCTTTTTTGAGAGCAGAACGGAAAGAATCTCGCCGAGTAATATTTAGATCGATAAATTTAGTAGAAAAACCGCGAATAGCATAGTTTTTTTCCGCTTTTGCCGTTACTAATGCCATCGCTGTCGCAATTTCACAACAGTTTAAACCGACGGAATCAACCACACCATAAGACATCGATCCAGAAATATCTACTGCATGAAGAAATACTTTGTTAGTAGGCTCGACTACTGCAAAAGATAGTTCTACTGTTTTTTCTAAGATATCTACAATACGAGGTATGGGAGTCCAGGTTTTTTTACTCCGTCCAATTTTGCCACCGCTAGAGTATGTTTTTAAAGCTTTGAGGACATCAATAGGATGAATGCGCGCTTTGCGTAGATAGTCTCGGTTGTTTAAAACCGCTTCTACTCGTTCTAGATTGTTAACACTATCGACGCGCAAAACTCCTAAATTCGTCAACGAACCCAAATTGCGCAGCATTGCACCCAAAGGCATAGTTTCAAACAATAGTTGCCATGCTTGACGATCCATATTACCTACAGGAGCAGCCATTTCATGAGTTAGTCTACCTTCTGCGATCGCTCGATGGGTTTCTTCTGGATGGCGTTTTAACCATTCATACCACCAAATTTGTTTGATAGCCTCCGAGGGAATCTCAGCAGGTAATTCTGACCAACCATTGACCACCCAGCTATACAGGCGATCGTGTTCTTCTGTAACTGGTTTGACGTGGAATAGTCTTAAAGCATCGCGATTAGTAAAGCCATGACGTTGTTGATATTTCAACAGTTGATATGCCAAGCCTTTTACATCTTCTCTCGATAGCCAAGCTGTACCTACTTGTTTGATTACTTTGCCAAAACCCCGCATCGATTTTGTATAGCTTAACCACTCATAAAAATGACTGGCTGTACGTACAACTTGGGGAAAAATTTCGATAAATGACTGCTTTGCTACCGCAGTACTACCCATTGACAGCAATACTAAAGCCAAAATTGGCGCGCTATTATTAATAGCTCTTCCGTCGCTAGCATAGACAATCTCTTGGGCTACTCGTTGTGGATCTAAAGCGATCGCGCCTTTTAAAGTATTAGCAAAATCGTCGGTTAGTTCTCGTTTACCCGCATAGTAAGTACTATTGGCCGTACCAATTAAAAGACAACGGCGTAAGGTTTGCCAAATACCCGCCTCAAACATATAGCCACCAGAGCGTCCTCGAATCATCTCTGCTTCGCGTCCTGGAATGGCTTTATTTTGCGGTGTTTGATTCTTGTTAGTAAAAAAACGGTAATTCATCTTACCTCCAGCCTTTTCAGGCAAAATGATTTGTTGCGAGCAATACACTCACAAGATTGTTTGTCGGTCTAATTAAATAAATCGACTAAACAGGG
>CAYXWE010000424.1:0-4320 GCA_964468145.1 uncultured Pleurocapsa sp. | reverse complement strand
ACTACCGCAGCAATTGTTACCTCTTCGTTACGTACGGGAATAATTACTAAAACATTATTCAAAGAAGTGTCAACAACTTGGAGATCGGGTTTTTGGCACATTTTAAAATCAGTAAAAATTCAGTCTGTTTTAATAATTGTGTTCTAACTTGCTGAGAGGAGGTTGAAAAACCGCTAAACTAATTAAAAATTTTTGGTAGACACCATGAATATTTATACATGGATCGCTTTAACTCAGGATCAAAAGTATCTAGCATTCACTAACTTAGGGACTCAAGATTTAGCATCTTTAATTCACCCCGCCCTTGTAGTAGCCTTTGTTTTCCCCATGATTGGGATTGTTACTAACTTCGCTTGGCAAACCCGTCAGCGTCGTTTAGAAAGTAAGAAAGGTAAAAGTAAAATACCTGCCGTAGTAGGTAGGGAACACGTAAAAATAGGCAAATGGCTTTCTACTAGTGTGGTGATTTCTTCGTTAATTGCGATCGCCTATTCTATTGTTTATAAAAGTTTTATTAAAGCAAAACTCTGGGAAAAAAATAATCCCCAGGCGATTTTAATTATTTTATTGTTTGTGGCTACCATTGCCTCTCTCATTCTGCTATTAAAAGCTAAACCTCCATTATGGAAAGGTATCTTTGCCACCATGACGGGGATGGGTTTGATTATTCTCGGTCAACAAGATGGAGTATGGCGGTTACCAGAAGAATGGTATTGGTCGCACTATTACTACGGTATTGCAGTATCTTTATTGATGCTGTTTTCTATTGCCATTGTGGACGATATCTATCGCGATCGCACTAACACTTGGCGTAATATCCATATAGTCTTGAATTGTCTTGCTTTGTTGTTATTTATTGGTCAAGCAATTACAGGAGGGAGGGATTTATTAGAAATTCCTCCTGTTGGTAAAAAGAAACCTCAGAAGAAAGCGGTTATCGAACAAGTAGCCCCGATTAAGACATCCCAGTTGAGTAATGTTGTGTATTTTGCGCCACATCTTTTTTAATTACTAACACCTAAATCTTTACACTTAAATCTTTACTAAAATTTTAAAAAATTTTAGTTGACCAACTAAGAAATACTACGTATACTACAAATATAGTGAAAAGTTCAAAACTATCACTCGTAAAACTAACATTCAATTACATAAATTCAGAGTAAAAAATCATGAACGTAAACCAAACATTTTTCCAAGATTTAACTCCAGAGGCTCAAGAAAACATTTCTGGTGGACGAGCTAAATGCAAAAATAAAAAAAATAAAAAAAATAAAAAACTTGTTAGATGTGGCACAGTACGTCCTACACCTGTCGTATGTGGCATAGTACCTCCTACACCTGTTAGATGTGGTACAGTACCTCCTACACCTGTTAGATGTGGTACAGTACGTCCGGTTTGTTAATTACTTAACTAAAATACCGGCTAAGGTGTAGTGAATATATACTAACTTTTTGGAAAATTAAAAAGCGACTGCATTTTAAAGCGATCGCCTTCTAGTTGAAGGCGATCGCTTTGAAAATTTAAAATTGTCGAATCCAACAAATCAAATTAACGCATTGTAACAAACTCTTCGGCAGAACTAGGATGAATGCCTACAGTAGCGTCAAAATCAGCTTTAGTTGCACCCATTTTCACCGCTATTGCCACACCTTGAATAATTTCTGCTGCGCTATCTCCTACCATGTGTGCGCCCACTACTTTGTTATTAGTAGTTTCTACAATTAGCTTCATCAGGGTTTTTTCTTGTTTACCTGGCAAAGTATAGTACATGGGGCGGAATTTACTGCGATACACTTTAACCCCATCGCCATACTTCTCTTTAGCTTCCGCTTCAGTTAAACCAACGGTAGCAGCTTCGGGAGTAGTGAACACCGCAGTAGGAATATTTTCATAACTCATTTGACGAGACATACCGCCAAAATGAGTATCTGCAAAAGCTCTACCTTCATTGATCGCTACGGGAGTAAGATTAATTCGATCCGTACAGTCTCCCACTGCATAGATACGATCCTCAGCAGTTTTATTGTATTCATCTACTGCTATGGCACCATTAACCACCTCAATCTGAGTATTTTCTAAACCAAGATTTTGAAGATTGGGTTTTCTTCCCGTAGCTGCCAAACTCGCTGCATCAGCTACTACAGTTTCTGTCCTACCGTCTTTGGTAGGAATAGTAATGTTCAAACCGCTATCGGTTTTATCAATTACCATGCGATCGCAATCAGAACCAGTAATAAACTTAATTCCGTGATTCTCCATCCCTGCTTGAATCTCATCGCGGATATCTCGATCAAAACCGCGCAAAATTTTATCGTCACGAATAGCCACTGTCACTTCAGTACCCATACCATTAAGGATACAGGCAAACTCGACCCCAATATAACCACCGCCTATAATTACAACTCGTTTGGGTTGTTGTTGGAGGTTAAATATTTCTCTGGAAGTGATAGCGTGTTCGATACCCTGAATATTTTCTGGCTTTACGGGTTTACCCCCTACCGCCACCAAGATCTTTTCAGCAGTAACTTTTCGATCGCCAATTTCAATGGTGTGAGAATCTATAAATTTACCATAACCTTCGTACAGTTGCACGCCAGAATTATCTAGCATTTTGCTATAGATACCGTTGAGGCGAGTCACTTCGTTATTTACCGCCGTAATCATCTTATGCCAATTAAAGCTGCTTTCCCCAACAGTCCAACCATATCCCGCTGATTCTTCAAAACTCGCAGGGAAGTGAGAAGCATATACCATCAACTTTTTAGGTACGCAACCACGGTTAACACAAGTACCTCCAAGGCGATCGCTTTCTACGATGCCTACTTTCGCGCCATATTGGGCAGCACGTCTGGCGGTAGCAATACCACCCGATCCCGCACCGATGACAAATAAATCAAAATCGTAACTCATATTAGTATCTCTCCTTGTATAAACTAATTTAGTGTAGTAAACAAATCTTTTGTAGTTAATTATGCTGCTTTAAAAAAACCAAAAATATTTTTTATCTTCTCTACCCTAATTTCTTATTTCTGAGGGCGATCGCTGCGAAGAAACCTCTAAATACTGATGAGTCTAAGAAAAGGGGTTTCGCTCCCGACGGACAAGTCTCTCCGCCCAAAGTGCATTCTTTGTGTCCTCCCAAAAGCACCGCCCGAATTTCTTACTCATATGCGAAGCAGTATCCGCTCAGGGACAAACAAGTAATTTTAAAACTACAGGTTTCAAACTAGATACGGTTTATTTGATGTTGCTGAATCAAAGTATGATTTTTTTATTTGACTGGTTCTGAATTAGCTTTTGGATTTATTGGTGGAGTAAGCTACATCAATTGTGGACTCGATACTCGATCGATGATAATTATTTAATTAATTCGAGCTACCCAAAGCGCCGCCCGAAGGCGCGGGCAGATGCGGCAAACTACGCGCCTTTCTCGAATTTAAATGAAATGACTTATGCCCATAGGTCTAATGTACAAAGTAAGTAGTTTTGAGAGAATAAAGACTGAGATTAAAAAATCCTAGTCTCTATAATATTCTCTCTATTTTTAAGTTCTTTACAGAACAATTAATCTCTACTTTCCTCCGTAGTAAAAAGCGATTTCCTTATCTTTCAGGGGAGGAAATTCTGCATCCAACAGCATTTGATTGAGTTCGTCTTGAGGCAAGTGTTTTGCACCAATTCTGACAATACGCGATCGCATGGTATTGGTTACGCCACTCCTTTGTCTTCCCGCTTCAAATCCCATTACTTTGTTATACAAGGATAACTTCTGTTCGGGAATTGCCGAACCGTCTAAATCTTGACCCAACGCGATCGCTTTATCGACTGCATCTGCACCTTTAGTATCTGCCATAATTTTAAAATATTTAGTGATTATGCTTACCTTACAGTTAAATAGTCTACTTTACTGAAGGTAAGCTAAGAGCTAGCAGCTAAAAGCTACCTCTATCACCAAAGCTTACAGAATACTCGACCGAGAACTTAAACTAAATGTGCTTCTAAGAACCAAAGACGCTTATCAATAGTACGAGAAATCTCGGTATAAAGATCTGCTGTATCTGCATCCCCTAGTTCTTCAGTGGCATCAATAGCTTCGCGGACGTGTTTGGCATAAGTACCAAAGCTATTAGCCAAAGCAG
Organism: uncultured Pleurocapsa sp.; assembly: GCA_964468145.1. GTDB lineage: Bacteria > Cyanobacteriota > Cyanobacteriia > Cyanobacteriales > Xenococcaceae > Waterburya. The sequence goes on along the minus strand of CAYXWE010000424.1, from coordinate 180 downwards.
TTACGTGATCTGCTCCTGTCACTGCATCTAAGTCGTATTCAGATACAATAGAGTTGGCAGCAGCAATACGGGCAGTCCCCATAGCTATACCACCGAGGGCTGTAACTCTTTCTGCAACCATATCAACATACTCTTCTAGTTCGGTTGCCATTTCATCAAACAGTTCGTGTAGTTGGTAAA
>CAYXWE010000423.1:0-4327 GCA_964468145.1 uncultured Pleurocapsa sp. | reverse complement strand
CTCTTGAAGGTGTTGCCAATATGGCGAAAGACGAGAAGCTGCAGTCTTTGTTGAGTCGGAAATTAGAGCAGTCATTTTGTTGCCAGACGAATCAATATCGCAGGCATCGTTCCGTACCGCACCACCAATAGTGTTAATTCCCAAACCAGTAGTAGGAGCTTTAAACTTAAAGGCAAAACGGGCTTTTTTAGGTGCAGCTTCTACTGTAGTTGCCAGCGCAGACGTAAATAAAAACAAAGATGCAATGATAGTTTTGGTTTTCATTATTTTAAATGTGATTGAAATGTTGCGTTTATTTATATTACGAATATAACTCATGCAGCTTCTAAATACTTCTACTTAATCAATAATTCATATAAATTGATATTGCGCTCGAATAAAAAGCAAACTTAAGTAATTATATGTAAGTGCAAATACTTAAATAAAAAAATAAAAGTCGATCCAAATAATTTATGCTAAAAAAGCAGAAATACCTTTTTTGATATTGTGCGAAAGAAATAGTGAAAGCCAAAAGAAAATTGCAGCTAGAAGTTATATCTCTGCTTCAAGTTTTGGTAAAAATATCTGAAGAAGCAGCCTTCTCAGGATTTATCAGACTCAAAGAATCAGAAAATAGTGAAATTCCAGGTTTTTATATTCTGATTCAAAATGGCTTTATTATTGGCATCACAGGAGGCAAGCAAATTATTGCCGATAAACTAGTGGGCTATGGGTGGGCTTCGGCTGCTAAAACAAAATTATTAGTAAATGAAGTCCAAGAAAAAAAAGAACCTTTACTTAAAATATTTAACAAATATGGCATCGAAATCAAAAAAGCCAAACATCTATTCAACGAACAGATAGCTGATATCGTACAACGAATCGGACAAGAATCAGGGTTAATTAGTTGGGGGAAGATTGATAATGATACTGAGTTTCCCTATCAGGAAATTACAGGCTTTAAAATGTTGGTAGAAGATTTAATTTACAAGGCACTAGAAGAAAATTTTGCGCCTCGCTACATAGATAAACTACCAGAGAAATCCTTAATTGTTAAAAGTACCCAATCGATTATTCCTAGAGCAGAACTAAGTAATAAATATGCAGCAATCAAAAAATATACAGACTGCAATTTAACTATAGAAAAAATTGCCCAAGCCGAATCTACGACCATTGAAGATATTAAAAGGCGAGTCTTTATTTTAGAACAGCTCAATATTGTTCAAACTAGCTTGCCCGAAGATTTAGCTACTGCTTACTTGAGTCAAATAAATCCTCGTCAACGCATTAACAAAAATCAGATTGCCATAACGGGACAAAAACACTGGAAGACTCCTGTAATTACTATCGGTGCAATTAATTTAGGATTTATTTTGCTGACGTGGCTGGGAATATTCCAAAACATCGAATTTAACTTACTAGATAAGTATTTTAAGCTACGAGGTACTAAGGCAAACGATACCGTCACTTTAGTAACTATCGACGATAAAGATATCAGCAAATTGAAACAATACCCCGTCAACGACGAACTGTTAGCCACAGCAATTACGAACGTTATCAAACACGAACCAACGGTGATTGGAATTGATATTTATCGCGATATTCCCGTTAACCCCGGTCACGACAAGCTACTGGCAATATATCAAGACGAAACTAGACCGAGCATAATTGGCGTAGAAAAAATTGGCGGTAGTAAAGTTGAACCACCTCCTATTTTGAAAGATTCAGGAGAAGTCGGATTTTCAGATTTAATTGAAGACAGCGATAAAATCTTACGTCGCGCTTTAGTAATGGTGGCTGACGATCTTGGTAATTCCCAGTTTGGTTTGGGTAGTTTTGTTGGGGTAGTCGCTCTTTTAGATCGCGGAGTTGACTTACAGCAAGAAAATGAAAACAGTCTAACTATTGGTAAAACTAAAGTTAATACTCTAACCAAAAATAGTGGAGGATATTGGAAAGCCAAAGTTAAAGGTTTTCAAGTTTTGCTTGACTATCGCCACAAGCAAAAAGATTTTATCTCAATTAGCTTTAGCGATGCAGTTGCGGGAAACATCAATCCCCAACAAATTAAAGACAAAATAGTTTTATTCGGAGTCAATGCAGATAGCATCAAAGATTATGTATATACGCCCTTTTCCCGTAATACCCAAGGGCAGACTATTCCTGAATATGGGGTTGTGGCTCACGCTAATATAGCCAGCATGATTTATGACTACGGTATGGGAATTAGGAAACCTCTGAGGGTCAGCTCTAAATTAGCAGAAATTGGCTATATAGTTTTGTATTCTCTAGTTGGAGTAGGAGTCGGAATTATTGGTCTAGACTTGATTTTAAAACGAGATTACAGCCGTACTAAAGTGATTCTCGGTCAAAGCTTTATTATTGCAAGTCTGGGATTGGGTGCAGGGATAATTAGTTTCTTTTCGGGGTGGTGGATTCCTGGGGTAGTTCCTGTTTTGGTGGGCATAATTTGCGGGGGAATTACCAATCTCGAATATAAAAATAACTTAGAAAATTTAGTTTATGTCGATCGCGAATTGAAAATTCCCAATCGTTTTTATTTTGATTTTGTATTTGCCAACAGCATCAAGAAAACAATTACTCAAGATATTCCAACAGGACTAGTCTTAGTACAGATTGACTGTAAAGAAAAGTTTGACGATCCCCGAGAATATATTGTCTACTTAGCTGAAATTGCTAGGACTATTAAAGCATTTGTTCGTGCTACCGATCCCGATAGTTTTGTCAGTAGGTATGAAAAGAACTACCTAGCAATGGTAATTTACCAAACTAACTTTACTAAAATAGAACAACTCATCAATAAAATTAGAACCGATATTAGCGATAGAAAGTCGGAATTCCATCGCTTTAATCTGAAATTTGGTATTGCCATTAGCAACGAAATAATTAAAGATCCCGAAACTATGAAAATGGTAGCAGCAGAAAATTTACAGCAAATAAGCAAAGCAGATTAGACCAATTTTAAAAACTACCCCTGTTAAGGTGAGCAGATGTACTAGCCAAAAATCCAGAAATGCGATCGTGATCGATGGCATTCTAAAAGAAACAAGATAACCCTTTGGTTTCGTTCTATGATTGATAATATTTTCTCTCAGTTTGTCAAAGCGAGTCCAATAACCGTAATGGTTAAAGGAATCATGGAACGGATTTTTGAACCGACCGCGTTAGATGAACTATTTGAAGCTCATGCAGCCAAGCAATACACCAGAGAGCTACTGTTTTCTAATGTGGTTAGTTCAATGAGTTTGGTAGTCAGTGGAATTCATCCAAGTGTCAGCGCAGCATATAAATCATTAGAAAAGCGCACCGCCCGCGAGTCAACGGTTTCCTCAGCGTATAGGACGGAGCAAGAAAGATTTAGGAGTGTCACGTCCTGCGCTATACGGCAAGTTAAATGGAATGGAATTGGGTATTTCCCAAGCATTAGTCAGATACAGTGCTTCAAATCTTCAATCTGTGATTACTCAATTGAAAGTTAACCAAACACAATTGTTAGCAGGGTATAAAGTCAAAATTGCCGATGGCAATCATTTGAGTGGAACAGAGCATCGATTAAAAGTTCTCAGAAACAATTTAGCTAAAGCCTTACCAGGAAAGTCAATTGCGGTGCTAGATCCACAAAAGATGTTGGTGACAGATATCTTTCTCAATCAAGATGGTCATGCTCAAGAAAGAACGATGCTACCATCTCTTCTCGAAACAGTCGAAGCTCGACAAGTTTGGATTGCTGACCGTAATTTCTGTACTCGTCAGTTTTTGTCAGGAATTGCTCAAAAAGATAGTTATTTCATCATTCGCCAACATAAAAGCTTACCCGTTGAAAAAATATCTCCTCTGGAAAAAATTAGCGATAGCGAAAGGGCGCGAAGTTTTTGAGCAACAAGTTCAAATTACTGACTCTAATGGTTTTACTTTGCAATTACGACGAGTTGTTATTCAGCTAAACCGACCTACAAGACATGGAGACAAAGAAGTAGCTCTATTGACTCATTTGCCCCGCGCTGTTGCCGATGCTGAGACCATAACTAAGCTCTATTTGAGAAGATGGAACATCGAAGGAATGTTTCAAGTAATTACTGATACATTCAACTGTGAGTTAAATACCTTGGGTTATCCTAAAGCTGCCCTGTTTGTATTTTGTGTTGCCATCGTTGCTTTTAACATTCTCTCTACCGTCAAGGCTGCACTTAAATCAATTCATGGTGCTGGCAAGATAGAAGCTGGTTTGTCGGATTATTACTTGGTTGAAGAAGTTCAAGCTACATACAGGGATCCAAAAAAATAGGACAAAGTAGGACAGTCTTGGACAAATTGCCCCCACTTTTCG
>CAYXWE010000422.1:0-4330 GCA_964468145.1 uncultured Pleurocapsa sp. | reverse complement strand
ATTTCCGAAAAACTAAAACGAACTAATTCTGGTGCAATCAGCTATAGCATCCTCAAACGGTATCGCCATATTGAAGCTGGAGGTTGGTGGGTATCGGGAGTTGATGTTCTCAATAATTACCATGACGATCTCTGGGGGCAATTCAAACCCCTCCAACCCAGACTATCGGCAGATAAAGGGAAAATAATTAAATACGAGGGACCTCCTAAACACTCAACAGGGATAATTGCCCTTAAAGTTTCTCGGCTTCTTTGGCATAGCGTAGCTCGACTAAACAGAATTAAGCTATTTCTCTCTCCTCTAGCTCTCCGTCTTAGAGACCGTACTACCCCAATATCATTCTGGTCATGGGTTGTAAATAATCCTGAAGTTCCCTTAATTATTACCGAGGGAGCTAAAAAAGCTGCTGCTTTACTTAGTCTAGGCTACGCAGCGATCGCCTTACCTGGTGTTTTCAACGGCTATCGCCAACCCAAAGATGAATTTGGGCGCAACACGGGACTGGCAAAACTCATTCCCCAACTTCAAGTCTTTGCCACACCAGGGCGCACTGTTTATTTTGCCTTCGATCGGGACACTAAAGCCAGTACCATCGCCAATGTAAATAGGGCGATCGCCAAGACGGGTAAACTTTTTACCAAAGCTGGAGTCGATGTCAAAGTAATTCGCTGGCAAGAAGAGGGGCTGTGTGGCGAACTGAATTCGCCACCCTGTACGCCCCGTTCAGCTAAAGGAGTTGACGATCTAATCGTTCAACATGGTGCAGATGCATTTCATCAAGCTTATAGTAAGGCATTATCTTTAGAAACTTGGTTAGTCCGCACCTCAGTTGGGTTAACCTACAAAGCCAATATTCAGGTTAATAGAAGATATTTGGGGTCTTTAGTTGAGGCACAAAGGGCTTGCCCGCATGTAGGCAGAAGGCAGTCCCAAGGGATACCGCTTCGCACAAAGGCTTCAGCCGCATGTAGGGCAGAAGGAAATAACGATGAGCAAGCTCATCAAGATCTCTTATCCGACACCCCATATGCAGAGCGGTATACCACAAGGGCACAATGTCCTTTAGGACACCCGACACCCCAGACCCTCCAAATACCCGACACTGCTAAACTTATCTGTCTAAAATCCCCCAAAGGCACGGGTAAAACCCATTTACTCGAACAAATAGTCCAACAAGCCACAAGAGAAGGGAAATGGGTACTGCTATTAACCCACCGCATTCAATTAGGAGAAGCACTTTGTCAGAGGGTGGGATTGCCTTATTTAACGGAAATTAAAACCGTTGAATACGGAACTGTTCTCGGTTACGGACTCTGTATTGATTCATTACATCCAAATTCAGGAGCGAGATTTAATGCTGATAACTGGGAGGACGGAATAGTAATTATCGATGAAGCCGAACAGGTAATTTGGCATATGTTAAATTCTGCTACTTGTGCTTCAGAAAGAGTAGAGATTTTAGCTCAGTTTAAAACCCTAATTCAAAATAATCTCTCTGGCGACGGTCAAGTATATTTAGCCGATGCTGACTTATCCGATGTTGCTATCGACTATATCCGTGGACTTGCAGGGTTTCATGTCGAACCCTTTGTCGTAGTAAACGATTGGCAACCTCCTGTTGAACAACGCTGGACAATACATAACTATGAAGATAAAAATCCCGCTCATTTGGTTAAAGATTTAGTTAGTCATATCGAAGCAGGTGGCAGACCATTTATTAGCTGTTCGGCACAGAAACTCAAGTCCAAGTGGGGTACACAAAATTTAGAATCATATCTTCAGTTAAAATTTCCAGAGAAGAAAATCCTCCGTATTGATTCAGAAACAGTAGCAGATCCGTCTCATCCAGCCTATGGCTGTATTGCCCATCTAAATGAAATATTACCGAACTACGATCTGGCGATCGCTTCTCCTTCAATAGAAACGGGAGTCAGTATCGAATGCGAAAGGACAGATAAACGCCATTCAGAAGTTCCCATTGCCTTTCAACTATTCTTACAAGGAATAGGTTCTAGTTTGGGCAAAATCAAAAGAATTTCTCACTTTGACTCGGTCTGGGCGATCGCCCAAGGAGTACAAACGGCTGATTCCATTCGACAAGCATTGGCCCGCATCCGTGCTTCGGTACCACGTTATCTATGGGCAACTAAACGGGGTTTTAATAAATGTATGGTGGGCAATGGAGCTACGGTTAAAAAAGCTTTAATTGCTAGCACCAGGAATAAAGCCAGTAAGAATATTCGTTTGCTTCAGGCTGCTGATTCCTCCCTATCAGACTTAGATCTAGATATCAATTTCCAACCAGAATCCCTAAACACCTGGGCAAAAAGAGGTTGTTATATAAATCTGACTATGCAGAACTATCGCTCATCTATTGTTGAGGGGTTAATTGCTGAAGGACACAAAGTAACCGCTCCGAACGAGCCTCAAACAGAAGAGTTTAGTCTAGCAGACGAAGTAGAGTCACAGCTAAAACAGGTAGCTCTAGCTAAATATCTAGCTGAATGCGATCGTGTAGCAGATGCTCATGTACCTACCGAGCGAGAGTATCAAACCTTGAAAGACAAACGAGCTAAAACAAAAGAAGAAAGGTGGATCGAACGTAAGGGTAGTTTATTAAGGCGTTACGGTGATAAAGTGCCGATTACCCCCGAACTGGTAGCAAAAGATGACGAAGGTTGGTACGGTAAGATACTCTCTCACTATTACCTTACTGTCGGTAGACCCTATCTAATCGAACGAGACTCAAAACAGTTAAGGGCGATCGCTGCTCATACCAAAAACCGTTTATGGTTGCCTGATTTCAATCGCTCTTTACTATCTACTTCACTACGTCTGTTAGAAACCTTAATCATAGGTTTACTGAAACCGAAAGTGGAATATCGAGGTAGCGATCCCAATATAAATTTAATTGCCGAACTGGCGTTGGCTAATCAAAGAGAACTCAAAACTTTTCTTGGACTTACTATAGTTGAATCCGATACCCCAATTAAAATAGTTCAGAAACTACTTAGTCTTTTAGGACTCAAGCTAACCTGTATCGGTCGTCTGGGTTCGAGAAAGGAGCGAGAGAGGGTTTATATGTTCGAGCCTCCCGATGATGGGAGAGAAGAAATCTTTGCCAGTTGGTTGCAAAGAGACAAAAACTTAACCAAAGTAGAATCTACTACAGATATTTATTCCGTGTCCACTATAGGGAAAGATAATAATTTATCTCCAGATACGGACATCGAAATAGAGCCAGAGAAAAATAATATCATCCAGGCAGGAGCAATAGTTGAATGGTTGAAAGAAAAAGGAACATGGATCGTACAAGCAACTACTGGCATAGTTGCCAAAATTAGAGATACTTATGGCAAGGAAGTGTTGGTAAACTGCCAAGAATTGAAACTTTGCCCAGAGTGATAATAAATAATTGGCATGAATGATAACCAAGTAAAGATGAGCGAATTAGATGCGGATAATTATGGACAACTACTGGGAGAAATAAAGCAACATATTCGTTCTGCTCAGTATGAAGCTCTTAAAGCAGTTAACCAAAAATTGATCGCTCTTTACTGGGAGATTGGCAAATCGATTGTAACTCGACAACAGGGAGAAACTTGGGGAAAGTCAATAGTTAAAAATTTATCTCAAGACTTGCAGACTGAATTTCCAGGGATAAAAGGCTTTTCGGCTGCAAATCTTTGGCGGATGAAATCATTCTATGAAGCTTATGTCAAAAATGAAAAACTCGCACCATTGGTGCGAGAAATAGGCTGGACTCATAATTTAGCGATCTTGGAAAAGTGTAAAGATGATTTGGAACGAGAGTTTTATCTTCGCATGACACGCAAGTTTGGTTGGACAAAAAATGTTTTAATTCATCAAGCGCCTTTGTGCCCTCTGCCCTCTGCCTTAAGGGCAAAGCCCGATAAATATTATCGTTAAGATGTTTGGTTGCACACAAGAATGGACTTATTTGAGCAAAGCTATCAACAAAAAGTAAAATCTGAAGCACCCCTAGCAGATCGGATGCGACCCCGCACGCTAGATGAATTTGTGGGGCAAGACCATATTGTCGGCGCGGGACGCTTACTCCGTCGTGCAATTGTCGCCGATCGGTTATCTTCACTAATTTTCTTTGGCCCCCCAGGAACAGGTAAGACTACATTAGCTCGCATCATCGCTCAAACTACCCGCGCTCACTTTATTGCCATTAACGCGGTACTCGCTGGAGTTAAGGATATTCGTGAAGCAATCGCCACTGCTACAGATAAAGGTAAATATTACCAACAAAAAACCATTCTCTTTGTCGATGAAGTCCATCGGTTTAATAAATCACAACAGG
>CAYXWE010000421.1:0-4331 GCA_964468145.1 uncultured Pleurocapsa sp. | reverse complement strand
CATGATGACTTTACAACCAGCTTGTTTGGCTAACTGCATATGTGTAATACCAGCACTAGCAGTAAAATCATGAAAATGAACGATGTCTGGTTTGTAGTCAGCTAAAACATCTGCAAACCCAATTGCATCAATTGTGGTTCGCGAGTACAAAGCCATACGCTTCCCTGCATCGGTAATTGGTGGTAATACTCGGACGCTTACGCCTTCATACAAATGATTTCCTAAAGGTTCTCTTCCTGAAGGATGTTGGTGGATTACAACTCGCACCTCTACTCCCAAACGCTGTAAGTTTTGGCAAAGATAGTGGCAAGAGATGATACTACCTCCTGTTACCCAAGGGAGATAAGAACTAGTACCGAGGATATGGAGAACTTTCATAGTTTATTGATTGGCCAAAATAGCTCGAACAAATCTGGCTTCGACATTTTTGGACAGAGAAGGAATTGTTATTTCACCAAACTGCTTATTGAGCAAGTCGTGTAATTCTTCGAGTGAATCGTAAATATAAACTCCTGAAAAATGACTCGCACTACGAGCAGCAATTCGGTTGGCAATTACGGGAATACCTGCTGCTAGCATTTCAGGAATTTTTGTTAGTACTCCTACTCCTTTGGGCTGATGAATTAAAACTGCTTTTGTTTCTATGAGATGCTTTTCTAATTCTTCATCGGTTACCGTGCCACAGATTTCTAGCCAGGGGTAGTTTAAAGTATCTTTCAAGATCTCAGTTCTGTTACCAACCATCTTGACTTGTAAAGATTGCGTGTCATTGCATTTTTCTAGCCATTCCGCTAGTTGTATAAAGCCTCTAATATTAACAGGATTTCTGGCTGCACCGAGAATCAAAAAACTTTGTTTGTCGCTAGTTTTTCTAGCTTGTCTGATGTCCGCATATGAATCCAACAGTCTTTTTGCAGGATAATAGGGGAGATACTCGGCTTCAATATCAAAATTCCTTAAAAACATTTGCTCTTCAGCAGAAATAGTAAATACAAAATCTGCTGCTCTAAGTCCTTTTAACTCTCGTTGAAGATAATCAAAAATTTTATGAGGTTTATCTCTATAGTAAGTGGTAAAAAACGATTCTATATTAGCTGGTATAGCAATCAAAGGAATTTTCCGTTTTTTACTAACTTGAGGTGTAATTACCTCTCCTGTAGTCTCCCAAATTATCGTCTGATATTTATTGGCTTGGGCTAATTCATCGCGATAAAGATTAAACAATTGACCAATGCTACCTACGCGTCTCTCGCAAAAAGCATCCCAATCGTAGTTTTGAATGCAGTCAATAGCTCCTCTGAGCCGATCTTTAATATACCTTGGTTTTCTCAGAGCGGATTCTTGTAATATTGTCGTGTCAATATTATTTTTAGCCAGAATTTCTAGTATTTGTTCTGAACGATGTATTCCTCCGTGAGCAGGATATTCAAAACGACAAGGTGCAGAATACAAAACATTAGCTGACATTTAGGTATACCTACGAGTAAAGGATATTGGATAATTTTGTAAATCCTCGATACTTATTTAATTGATGTTTGTTATTTAAACATCAATTTTATATTGCTCAAATTAGGAAAGCACTATCGAATCTGTTTGATTTAGTTTGGTCATTTTTTTGCTAATCCATTCTATGTAGCTGTTATTTTGATGTCGATGGCGATTGAATATTTTATTAAAGCAGTACATAAATGTTGCTTGGGGATATTTAACCAGACAAGACAATAAAAATAGTAGTTTTGATATTAAGTTAAATTGCTGATTGATTCCTGTGAGTATAATAATTTTTTTATAGTAAAACGAAAGTTCTGAATAAGAAAAGTTTTTAACTTTTTTATAGTTATGTTGGCGAGCAAAATCCAAAGCATGATGAGACATTTCTAGTACTATTTTGAGTTTTTCGGGAGTAAAAGGATCTGTAGTCGCCTGGTGTGAGTGTTTGCGCCAAGTTGCTAATGCTTCTGGGATATAAACTGTGTTATAGAGCAAAGAAGCTCGCATTCCCCACTCAAAGTCTGCTATCGAACCCCATCCTGTTTTAAAATAGCCAATTTTTTCAAATAACTGTCTGCGAATTAACAATTGAGTTAAAGAAGTATAAACAGTTAGGACTGCAAAATGAAGCAATCCATCATGAGGAGCGTATCTTTTATGAGAACAATCTAACCAATGATTTAGATATTTACTCGCCCCTATAAATACCGACCATTGTTGTTCTGGGGGTAAAGATTCAGAGTTTTCATCTATGAACTCTAACTTACACTGACAGAGATCGCAATCAGTATTTTCATCTAAAGTTGCGACCATTTTTGATAAACAATCAGGAGTCATAGTATCATCGCTAGTAGCAATGTAAATATATTCGCCACGAGCTTTTTTAATACAAGAATTAAACGCTTGATAAATTCCTTCTGGTTGCTCTTGAAATAGACGTATTCGAGAATCTTGGCTGGCATATTCTTGAATGATTGACCACGCACCATCATCGGAATAACCATCGACAACTACTAATTCCCAATCTATAAAAGTTTGATTAACAATAGTATCTAAACGCTCTTTTATAAAAGCTCGATTATTTAGATTGGGCAAACAAACACTTACTTTAGGATTCATTGTTTAAAAAAAAGAGACGCAAGATTTGAGTTTATAATTGAGATTGGTATTGCGATCGCCTATTTTCTTAGCAGGAACGCCACCCACTATGGCATAAGGTTCTACAGATTTAGTAACTACCGCCCCCGCAGCTACTACTGCACCCCTGCCAATCGTTACTCCTGGTAAAATAATGGTACGACAGCTAATCCAGGCATAATCTTCGATGACGACAGGCGCACCTACCGCAGCAAAGTCAGGATCGTGAGGATCGTGCTGTAGCGTCCAAATCCAAGCTTCTGTAGACATATTTACCGAGTCCCCAATAGTTAAACCAGAACGTCCGTCGAGAATACAGCGATCGCCTATACTGCTATTATTGCCGATGGTAATTTTATGGGGATCTCTCAAGTGACAGCTATTATAAATAACTGTGTTCTCTCCTATTTGTAATTTAAAACGTTTAGTATAAAGATAATTTCTAATAGTTTGTGAAGGAATAATGCCAATTACTTGTAAGATTAAAAATTTTAAGTGATGGTATTGCGATCGCAATTTGTCAATTAACATAAGACTGGTAATATTTTCCTCAAAATCAAACTTAAGTAGATACAGTAACCAAATTCTCGATGTTTTTAGGGACAGTCGGAGTATTTGGCTGAGTTGGCACTAATTTTTGGTAAATTTCTAGATAGCGTTGTACCTGAAGTTCTAGTGAATATTCATTTACCGCGATCGCACGACAGTTTTGGCTTATTTTTTGTCTTAGGTTATTGTCTTCTAAAAGCTGAATAATTCCCTGACAAAGATCTTCAACGTTTTCAGGGTTAGCCAAGTAGCCCGTAATATTATGATGAACTACGTCTGGTACGCCAGCTACATTAAAAGCTACTGTAGGAGTCCCGCAAGACATGGCTTCTAAAGCCACCAAACCAAAAACATCCGAGCGAGTAGGAAAAATAAATAGATCGGCTGCAGAGTAGGCGATCGATTTAAGGCGATCGCTACTTACATAGCCCAAATCAATCGTATCAATCCCAACAGATGCAATTTGTTCGCCATGATGACCAAGTACCAATAAAACTAAATCCTTTTTGATACGTTCTGGTATTCTTTGCAACGATGAAATTAATAGATCTCCTCCTTTTCGTCGGTCTTTGAGATTATCAGCACAAAACATTAAGACTTTTTTGTTTTGAGGAATATTTAGAGCGTATCTACAGTATTGGGAGTCTATTGGCTGATAAGCTTCAGTATCAATGCCATTGGGAATATGATAGATAGGAAAATCACCAAGCATACTCTGTTTGGCTTGCTCCTTTAACCATTTGCTCACAGTAACAATAACCAAATCAGAATGTTTGTAAGCCCACTTCTTCAGCTTCCACTCCCATTGAGTATTATCCCTGGCTACAGCAGGATAAGTATCAAGACTGGGGCATTTACCGCAGCCTTGTTTCCAGCGATCGCAATCAAAACTATAGGCACAGTGTCCCGTAAAACCCCACATATCATGAAGCGTAAATACAGCAGGTTTATTTTTAGTCAGGGAAGGTAATGCTAAATAATTAAAAAAACCGCTGTGAATGACGTGGAAATTTAGAACGTCTGCGTCTGCATAAAAATCATTTTTTTTCAGCCCTAGAGAGCTTACACAATGAATGTCATTTAATCCCAATCTAGAAGTCATTTTACGAATACGTGATTCTAATTTATGAGAGCGAGATATAGCTTGAGATTCG
>CAYXWE010000420.1:0-4332 GCA_964468145.1 uncultured Pleurocapsa sp. | reverse complement strand
AGAAATTTTGAAAGCCCCAATATATAAAGCTTTTAGCTTAACCCGAACTCACGTTGATTAACTAGCTCGGAGCTTCAGAGCCGTCAGCCGTCAGCCGTCAGCCCTCAGCCGTCAGCCCTCAGCCTTCAGCCCTTACTGATAAGTTTTAGATTCATCGAACTGACGTTGTTTACAAACAGTCTCTCAAACTGGATACGGTTCAAATCCAATTTCCCACTAACACAAAAGGAGCCCAATAGTAAGGATGATTATACTGTTCTGATTGAATTAACTCTAACTGTGCTTGTCTGAGGATTTGAGCTTTATTTTCAGGAGCAGCCGCGATTTGGTTGTATACTCGGTCGATTAATATAGCAGTAGATCGATCGGAAACCGCCCATAAAGTGCCAATAGTGCTTCTTGCTCCCGATTTGAGGGCAACTCCTGCAATACCTAAAGCTGCTCGATCGTCCCCCTGAGCAGTTTGACAAGCACTCAATACTAATAGTTCGATCGGAATCAATTTGGGAGTTTCTTCTCGCACTCTTAATAGCTGTTCAAATTCATTAACATCAATGCGATCGTCCCAAGTTAAGATAAAAGTCTCTTCTGGTTTGGAGCTAAATTGACCGTGGGTTGCTAAATGTAAAATCGGTGCTTCGGTGGTGTCTTTTAAGGTTTGACGGATACTATCGTTGGTAAATTCTTGGTTCAGCAGCAGTTGGGAATCAATATTAGCAGCAATTTCTTGTACTTCTTGTTTGACTCCTGGAAGAGCAACAAATCCTTGACTGGCTTCACTTAAACCACCAATTACCGCTTCGACATTTTTGTTAGCTAAAGTTGCAGAAGGCAATAACTGTAATCCTGGAGTCAGAGCGATCGCATAATTTTCGATTAGATATTTTTCGCCGTCATAAAGAGCAGATACGGGAAGATTACGCAAACCACTATCGAGGATAAAAACTAAAGTTTCAATATTGGCTGCTTGCAAATCCTTAACACTTGGTTCGACTAGCCAGCTATAAAATTGTTGAGACTGAGCTTTTCTTCTTCTATTGGAAGCTGCGGGATTAAATCTCCCCCTTAGTTGTTGAACTTGGCTGGTAATCTCATCTGCACCGATGTCTTCAACGTGTAGCTTAATTGGTTGACCGGGGATAGATGTTAATACTGCCAGTTTTTCTGAAGTAACGATGGGATAAATAGTAGCAGCAGTAGGATCTATTTTTTCAATTTGTTCTGGTGTTGCTTGCAAACAGGCTTGGCGGAAATAATTTTCTAGTTCTGCCATCTGTAATGATTCGATGGTGTTTCGGGCTTGAAGGAGATTTTCTTGAGTGGGCTGAGAAATGAGTAATTCTACTAATTGCCGATAAACAGGTTCGACACTTTCACGGAAGGAATATTGTGATTCTGGGTTAAAGGCTACCAAATCTTCACGAATTTTACCGAGATTTTCTACCGCTTGTTGATAAGAAGCGATCGCCTGTTGGGTTTCTCCTTGAGTTTTATGAATTCTCCCTAGTTGCCACTGCCATTGATAGGCTATATCTTCTGCTTCAATTTTGTTGGTTAAATCTAAGGCATACTCATTAAGAGCGATCGCTTCAGGGATATTTCCTTGTTGTTCTTCTATATAAGCCAAAGTACCTAGAGCATAAGACTCTGTCCGAACTATACCTCCAGACTGGGCAGATTGGGCGATTTGTTTTAATAATTGTTTGTGTTTTGGGTTAATCAAACTGTGGGATTTACGAGTTATCAGTTTGAGAGAACTAAGCCAAGATCGATTTTGGGGAACAGATGCCCCTGATTCTAAATGAGACTCAATCCTTGCCATTTTTTCGATCAGGTTAATTTTGGCAGAATCATTATGGGATAAGTCAAAAATTAGGTTTTGACTGCTGGAGGCAATTTCTCTAGCTTTTGTCCAGTCTTGGGCTTCTATATAGAGGTCGATCGAGTTGAGTAAAGCGATCGCTTGAGGTTTTCCATTTTGGGAACTTGAAGCTACTGACTGCAATAGTTTAGCTGCAGTTTCGGGTTCGGAAAACCTAATTGCAGCAGCTAAATCGATTTGAGTTTTGGCAGTAGCTTCTATATCTTGGTCTTTAGTTAAAACAATACTTGTTTTTAATTTTTCTTGAGCCGCGCTAAAGTCACCGATGGTGGCATAGGTAGTTCCTAAGGCTTTGTATGCCGATCCTTGGAGGCTTGCGGGCATATCAGCCAATTTTGGTTCAGTTTGTTCTAGGATTTTTTGGGCAGTGCGATATTGACCTAGTTGTTGTAAAGAGATCGCTTCATTGAGGGTAGAACCGATTTCTCCTTCAAGATCGTTGTTTTTTTGGTATATTTCTTTAGCTGCGCGAAAATTCAAAGCTGCTGCTTGGGGGTTATCTTGCTTCAGCTTGAGATTTGCTTGGGTGTTATGAACTTTGGCAATTAAATCGCTGTTTAATTCTTGTTCTTCTAGTAATTTCGTCGCTGATGCGATCGCGTTTTGAGCCTTGGTCAAATCCCCCATTTCTTGGTAGCCAAGGGAGAGAAAATTATCAATCAGGACTTCAGTTTCGAGATCTACTGTTTTAATATTACGACGATAGCGGGATTGTTTTTTGGTGGAACTGCTAATTAAACTTTGTTTAGCTTCTGAGAAAATAGAGATTGCTGTGGCATAATCTCCACGGATCATTGCTTCCCTACCGAGATTGATTTCTTCTTGGACTTCAACTGGCACACTATGGGCATTCTCGATCGGCGCGATCGCAATTCCCAATCCCAAACATAGAGCAAAAATAGAGTTACGCATAGATACTTGTGAATTTAATTAAATTAATTTACAGATAAAGCGATCGGGTCTTTGGTTTTAGATTGCCCATTTAGTAGACAAATTTCATAAAACCATTAAATACTTTTGCTTTTCTTTACTTTCAACTCGAACAACTAGATTTCATCCAGCGATGAGTAGACAAGGGAGTCAAAGCGACTAATTCCAAGTTTCCATTGGCATCAATCATGGTGGCGGTAGCTTCAGTTAATGGTGCGGCTAGAGAAGCTGTTTGACTCTTTTTCTGTTGGATGGGACGAAGATCGTACCAAGTACTACTCAAAGATTGAGCCTGGTAAGGACTATCAGCAATTCCCCCATTACCAATAACGGCAAAAGCATTATTATCGCTAGCCTTGCAGGTAACGGTAATTAAATTGGTTAAGTCTGTAATATTTTCTGGTAATCGATCCAATTCAAACTTGCGATCGCTATTTACCCCATCGATCTCTACTTCACCATCTAAACCAAATGCTGAATTAGCTGTAATTGAGCTATCAGGAGTGAGTAATAAACCTTGAGTAGTAATATTTATATTGCCACCATCACCTTGGATAGCATCAGCGATCGCTCGACTCTTGTTTAATAAGACAATATTGCTGGAGTTGTCGATCCTAATATTACCCCCTGTTGCTGTTCCTGTAGCTTTGGCAGTAATTTCACTATTATTTTTGAGGAAAATATTATCTGTAGTTAAATTAATATTGCCCTGACTACCTGAATTGACTTCTGCTTTTAAAGCACCGCTATTATCGAGATTAATTTCATTGGCAAAAATAGTCAGATTTCCTGCATCCCCATTATTAGTATTACTAACCAATATTTCTGCATTATTAGAAACATTTAAAGTATCTGTAACGATTTCTAACGAACCTGCAGCAGAGTCTGTTGTAGAACTAGCAGTAATGTTACTGGGTAAATTGCCATCGTCAGAAGTTCCTGTAACTTCGATCTTGGGTGCGCTAATGTTTAAATTCCCCGCATTTCCAGCACCATCAGTTGATGCGGAGATCGCTGCTCCATCTTCAACAACTAACTTGTCTGCATTAAGGGTTAAATTCCCCGCATTTCCCATTCCCTCTGAAGCTGAAGATATCACACTTCCAAATGAATTATCGGGTTGAGTACCGCTAATTTCGACATTAGAAACATCAACACTTAAGTTACCACCATCTCCTTGGTCAAAAGCATCTGTAATTATGGCAGCTCCGTCTTTGACGATTAAGTTATCTCCACTAACAGTTAAATCTCCTGCATTTCCCGTTCCCTCTGAAGATGAAGATATAGTACTGGCAAATGAATTATCGGCATTAGTGCCACTGACTTCTATAGATGAAACATCGACACTTAAGTTTCCTGCATCTCCTTCTCCTGTAGTTGAGGAAGATATTTCAGCTCCATCTTTGACAATTAAGTTATCTGCACTAACAGTTAACTCTCCTGCTTTTCCTGTTCCCTGAGATTCTGAAGATATAGTACTGGCAAATGAATTATCGGCATTAGTGCCACTGACTTCTATA
>CAYXWE010000419.1:0-4334 GCA_964468145.1 uncultured Pleurocapsa sp. | reverse complement strand
AGGAACACATGAAGCTATACGAAGAAGCTGTAGTTGTACCCAGTCCCGTTACCGATGCTGTCAGTAAAGCAGCAAAGGCTAATGAAATGGTGGTGGTTTTAGGAGTGAACGAAAGGGATGGGGGTTCCTTATACAATACCCAGTTAATTTTCGATGCGGACGGCAGTTTATTACTCAAACGCCGTAAGATTACCCCCACCTATCACGAACGGATGGTTTGGGGACAGGGAGACGGATCTGGATTGCAGGTATTAGATACTGCTGTAGGCAAACTTGGGGCGTTAGCCTGTTGGGAACACTATAATCCCCTAGCTAGATATAGCCTAATGGCACAAGGGGAACAGATTCATTGCGGACAGTTTCCTGGTTCTATGGTAGGGCAAATCTTTGCCGATCAGACAGAGGTAACGATTCGACATCACGCCCTAGAAGCTGGTTGTTTTGTGGTTAACTCTACTGGCTGGTTATCCTCCGAACAAATAGCCGAAATCTGTCCCAACGAAAGTTTACAAAGAGTCTTAACAGGCGGTTGCTATACTACAATTATTTCCCCCGAAGGCGTACCCCTATGCGAACCTATCACCGAAGGAGAAGGAATGGCGATCGCAGAGTTAGATTTCTCTTTGATTACTAAACGCAAGCGGATGATGGACTCAGTAGGACACTATTCTCGTCCCGATTTGTTGCAACTCCAAGTAAATCGAGATGTCCGTACTGTTTGGCAACAAGCACCAATAAATAACCCTGCAACCATTAAATATACCCACTCCGAAAACGGCAGTTCGACAACATCAGAACTAATAAATAATGACGAACAACCAATGACAAGTAACCAATGACAAACAACCAATGACTAATGAAGAAAAACAAAAATTAATTACTCAACTACAATCTCAAGGCTTAAAGCTAATCGATCGCAATCCTGGCGCAGCATCGAGAAAAGGCGGGGCTGGACCTTCAGATCATAAGGCAGTGACTATCGACGGCACAACGGTAATGATTCCCGTTCATACTAATATTGCAGTCAAGTCTAATTATACAGTTGCCGATTTTCATCCCCAATCGGTAAATTATGGCAAGTCTTATGTTTTAGAGGAACTTGGCGAAGGCATTACCGAAATCAAATTGCCTTCTCAACCAAAATTTTATAATCTCAAAACTTCTGAGGGCATACCCTACAACCAGATTGCCCTTCTCCACAGCCATAACGTATTAGCCACCACAGTTTTACAAACCTGCATTCGTTACAGCAATCGCAATACTGCCTGTCAATTTTGCGCGATCGAACAATCTTTAGCAGCAGGTAAAACCATTGCCCGTAAAACTCCCCAGCAGCTTGCAGAAGTAGCCGAAGCAGCAGTAAGACTTGACGGCATCGAACAATTAGTGATGACTACAGGTACGCCCAACACTACCGACCGGGGTGCAGCTTATTTAATTGAATGCGCTAAAGCAGTTAGAGCTAAAGTTAACTTACCCATTCAAGCACAGTGCGAACCTCCTAACGATTTTACTTGGTTTACCCAAATGAAAGATGCGGGTATAGATAGTCTGGGAATGCACATTGAAGTAATCGAACCAGAAGTACGGGATCGCATTATGCCTGGGAAAGCTAAAGTCTCTTTGGATTATTACTTCCAAGCATTTTCCGCAGCAGTCAAAGTATTTGGTTGGGGACAAGTAAGTACATACATTCTAGCTGGTTTGGGAGATAGCTTAGAAACGATTGTTAGTACCTGCGATCGCCTAATTCAAATCGGTGTCTATCCCTTCATCGTTCCTTTCGTCCCCATTACAGGTACGCCGTTAGCCAGCCATCAACCCCCCAGTAGCAATTTTATGTATGCCATCTATCAACAAGTCGGCAATTTATTAAACGCTGCGGGGATGAATTCCCAAGATATTAAAGCTGGCTGCGCCAAATGTGGGGCTTGTTCGGCACTATCAACCTTTGAAACTAAATAAATTTGTCCTTTGTCTTTTGTCCTTTGTTCTTGATGACTTTTGCAAATGACTAACAACCAACGACTAACAACCAATGACTAAGTATCAATTCAAACTAGCTTTATCGCCACAGGATATAAAGGCTTATTTTTCATTAAGACAACAAATATTTTGCCAGGAACAAGGTATTTTTGAAACTAGCGATCGCGACGAATATGACTCAATTGCTTATCCTATTGTGGCAGTTAATAGTAATGGTCAAGTTGTCGGAGTTGTTCGGATCTATGAGGCACAACCTAGACTTTGGTATGGAGGAAGACTAGGGACGCATCCAGACTATCGGCGGGGTTGGAAAATCGGTAAAGGATCGATCGAGAAAGCCGTGACTACTGCTAATACTTGGGGATGCGATCGCTTTTTAGCAACGGTTCAGTTACCCAACGTGCGCTTTTTTCAACGATTACATTGGAATTCCATCGAAGAACTTAGTATTTGCGATCGCCCCCATCATCTGATGGAAGCGGATTTAGATTTCTATCCTCCGACTAATCAAACCCGCCCGATCTTACCCCTGCAACTACAGCAGTTATCGGCATCATCAAAAAGTTATTAGTTATTAGTCATTAGTTTTTTGTTATCCTATCACCCAGTCTCAAGCGTCTCACTTTAAATATGCTATAGATACAAGCAGGCGATCGCGCTATAGGCTCAATCGAATATTTAAAGAAAAAACTCAGAGATTAAACTGTGCTTCGCCAATCCAAGCACCATGAAAACCGTAGGGTACACGCCAATTAGTCAATGAAGTTTTGCCAAAAATAGACTAGAGGGAAATGGTTTTCGATCTGTAAGTTGGGCAATAGACGAGATATAGATAAAATATACTTTTATGTGCGTTTTGTTTTAATTTGCGACCTGCAATATAAATTTGATGACTGAAGCTACTGCCATTCGTAAGCCCCAGCCCACTAATAAATCTGCAACTCTGTTTTATCAAGTTGCTATGTCCGCACCCACTTCCCATTTATTTGAAGTAACGCTACAGGTTAATAACTGGACGGGTGCAACGTTAGACCTCAAAATGCCAGTTTGGACACCAGGATCTTATTTGGTGCGAGAATATGCGAGGCACGTACAGGATTTGGTCGCTACAGATGCTGGGGGTCAAGCTTTAGCTAGCGGTAAAGTTAGTAAAAATCATTGGCAAATTGCTACGGAGGGGATTGACAAGATCGTTGTTAAGTATCGCGTTTTTGCTAATGAATTAACGGTCCGGACAAATCATCTCGATGGGACTCATGGTTATTTTAATGGTGCAGCACTATTTTTCTTTGTCCCTGGTTTAGAACAACAAGAAGTAAGGGTAAAAGTAATTCCCCCTCAACCAGATTGGCAAGTTAGCACAACTCTGGCTGCGGTAAGGGGAGAAACCAATACATTTGTAACTCCAGACTTTGATACTTTGGTAGATACGCCCATAGAAGTCGGTACACAGCAGATTTATGATTTTGAAGTGTTGAGCAAACCTCATAGTTGGGCTGTATGGGGTAAAGGCAATGTCAATATGGAGCGTTTGATTGAAGATACAACTAAAATAATCGAAACCGAAGCAGAAATGTTTGACGGTTTGCCTTACGAACAATACCTGTTTTTGCTACATCTATCGGGTAGTGGTTATGGGGGTTTGGAGCATAAAGATAGCTGTACTTTAAATTATCCCCGATTTGGGTTTCGCGATCGCGAGAAATACGAGCGTTTTCTACAGTTAGTCGCCCATGAGTTTTTCCACCTTTGGAATGTGAAGCGCATTCGTCCCCAGGCTTTGGAAAAGTTCGACTACGAAACTGAAAACTATACTACCTCTCTTTGGTTTTGCGAGGGGATGACTAGTTATTATGATATTTTGATTCCCCTACGGGCAGGTATTTATAACCGCCAAACCTATCTCAAAAATCTCAGTAAAGATATTAATAGATATCTCAATACTATCGGGCGCAAGGTACAGCCTTTAGGAGAATCTAGCTACGATGCTTGGATCAAACTCTATCGTCGTGATGCCTATAGCGATAATAATCAAATTTCTTATTACCTCAAAGGACAACTAGTTTCACTGCTACTGGATCTATTAATTCGAGCCAAACATAATAATAAGCGATCGCTTGACGATGTGATGCGTCTGATGTGGGAGCGTTTTGGTAAAGACGAGACAGGCTTTAGCGAAACTCAACTGAGAGATACCATTGCCGAGGTAGCAGCAGAAAATCTCGATGATTTCTTTACAGATTATCTTGAAACAACCAAAGAATTACCCCTAGATGACTATCTCAACTCCTTTGGCTTATACTTGAAAACTATTGAAGAATCGGATTTACCTTATATGGGTATTAAGG
>CAYXWE010000418.1:0-4349 GCA_964468145.1 uncultured Pleurocapsa sp. | reverse complement strand
TATCCCGTAGATAAATCATGCCAATGGCAAGATAGTTACAGGCACGCCAATAAGCGTGTATTTTGCGTAGTTCTTCTGGCGATAGAACTGAATCTGATGAGATATTCTGTGAAATTGGTGTAGAGACCATAGTATTTTTGTGTGGAGAGTTTCTTATGTTCAAACACAGCAATTTGTTGCTCTAATTGCCGATTGTAAATTATGGATACTAAGTGGCTCGATCCAAATAAAGTAAGGTTTGTAATTAACCCTGAAGGGTTATAAAACCACAATCTGGTCATGGCTAACGCTAAAACTACAAACTTTATCTATTTTGTGTTTAATAAAGTGGAGCTACTTAACATCTTATTTAATACCGACAAAAATAAAATTAGACAGCAACAATGGTTACGTTTCATCTAGTTTTATTTTGTTCTGATACATATATTTAATAACAAATTGGAAATCTGCTATTTATTTGCTTCAAAGCTATTTATCTAGATATATTGAAGCCCAAATTATTGGAAAATTCTATTTTAGAATCTTAATATTGTCGTTATATTTTAGCTTTTTGTGGCTATATTTGAATGTATGTAATGCAAGTAACAAAATCTTAGAATCAGAATAAAAACATAACTGAAATAAATACTTTAGATAAACAAAAATTATCTAAATACAAATCGAGATCGTACTAAATCCGCTAGATAAAAGTATTATTCAGTTTCTCGCTCAAAAATTTTCTGACTTATTACTTATTACTTGATTTCTTAAGTAACCGATACGAAACGAATTTAGTATCATTTCATGGTTTACCCTTTTTAGAGTGCAAATTAAACCTTGATAGTTTCCTTTGGTAGGCAAAATTCATCTTTGATTTCTGCCAGATGAACTACTTCATCTACTGTAGATGCAGAATTATTGAGGATATGAATGTACCGTAGCTTGCGATTGATTTCACATAGTTGAGAGTTCAAATCTTCAACCATTGCTGGATCTTCATTGTATTCTAATTTGCTAGTTACTTGACCCTTCAAAACTTTATAGTAAGATTGCAAATTTCGGAAGTAGGAGTGTAGTTCCCTAACGGTAGAAATAACTGAAGTATCGCTCGAAGAAAATGTAGGTTTATGACAATCCATGATTAATGCTGGGGATGAATGAAGTGTAGAGGCATCTAATATTTAGATTAATCATTAATTTGTTTTTTAAATGTTATCAATGCAACAATTAAAGTATGTCTTAAACATTATGATTCAAGTAGCATAGCTTGTAAGACACTTACCTGCAATTTCCAAGGAAAAGGACGATCTTTTAATAACTGCCATTTATCTTTAAAAACTTCTGCCTGTAAATGATAGTCTTCAGGATTGTTGGCTGGTAGATTTAACTTAAGATATAAAGTCATGCGGTGTTGTGTTTCGCTAATTGTTGCTAACCAGCAAAGAAAAGTATTAATCTCATTATTATTATCGGGAAAGACTAGCTGATGGGCGCGGATGCCTACATAAGCTAAAGATTTTGGAATTGGTTCGATTACTTCTAAGGTGCAATTCCAATCGATCGCTTTAATTTGGTTTGTGGATATTGCCACAGCACGAGAAAAGTTTTTACAGCCTGTTAGTTGGGCAGTTCTAAAATTGCCTGGGCGTTCAAAGATAGCTTGTTTTGTGCCAGAGGCGATCGCTTTTCCTCGATCTACTACCAACAAATTAGGACATACCCGATAGGCTTCTTCTAAGTTGTGGGTAATAAATAGGGTTACTCCCTGATAACTAATTAGATTATTTCTGAGCAATTTTTCTTGTTTATCTCGTAAATAAGTATCCAAAGCCGAAAAAGGCTCATCCAAAAGCATTATCCCTGGTTGGCTGGCTTTTGCTCTAGCTAAGGCTACCCTTTGCTGTTGTCCCCCTGAAAGTTCCCCTGGATAGCGATCGCCCATTCCTGGTAAGTCTACTGCAACCAACTGTCGTTCTATCTCTTGTTTTAACTCTCGTCGAGATATACTACCTGCCATCCCAAAGGCGATATTTTCGGCAATAGTTAAATGGGGAAACAGGGCGTAATTTTGAAACAATACACCACAAGCGCGATCGCGTGGTGGTAGATTAATATTTTGGGACGAGTCGAATAAAACTTTGCCATTTAAAACAATTCGTCCCTTATCTGGAGTATCCAAACCTGCAATACAGCGCAAGATCAGACTTTTACCCGCACCAGATCCGCCGAGTAAACCTAAGGGCGTTCGATCCGCATCAAAAGCAACATCTAAAAAAAATCCTGGCAACTGCTTTTGAATATCGACAATTAATTCAATATTGGCTTGGGGTACGGGATAATCTATAGATTTTTGCCGATTTGCAGATATACGCCATATTCTAGAAAATTTCCAGGGAAAGTCTCTACGGGGTTGAGGTTTTTGACGGGTATTGCCCTCTGTGCCATAATTAACTGCCGTAATTACTCCCAGAGAAATTGCTAGCATAACAACGACTAACAATAATGCCCGATCCATCTGCCCGCCTTCGGCTGCAAAGAAAATCGCGATCGGAATAGTTTCGGTTTTGCCAGGAATTGAACCCGCTAACATCAAAGTCGCGCCAAATTCGCCCAAAGCGCGAGCAAAAGATAGCAAAGTACCTGCAATCAATCCTGGTTTGGCTAATGGCAACATAATTTGCCAAAAAATCCTATTTTCAGTCGCCCCTAAAGTTCTAGCACAGGCAAACAAATTGATGTTAATTTGTTTGAATGCTCCCAATGCAGTTTTATACATTAGGGGAAAAGCAACTACTGTCGAGGCGATAACGGTGGCATACCAAGAGAAAATAACCGTAATGCCGAAAGAATCTAATATTTGTCCGATAAAGCCATTTCTACCAAATAATAACAGTAGTAAAAATCCCACCACTGTGGGCGGGAGTACTAAAGGGGCGGTTAACAAACCTTCGATCGCGCCTTTAGATTTACCTCCATAGCCCAACATCCATCGCGCTGCTAAGATGCCCAGGAAAAAAGTAATTATCGTGGCAGTAGTGGCAGTTTTCAGGGATATCCAGATGGGGGTGAGATCGTTTAGCATTTTTGAGAAGGCAGGGGGCAGGGGGCAGGGGGCAGGGGGCAGAAGTCAGAAGTCAAAAGTCAAAAGTCAAAAGTCAAAAGTCAAAAGGCATTTACTACAGTTTTTTGGCAACAATGTGAAAGATGTGCCAGTGTCGATCTTCCCCTAGAGGGGTTTTGCCTGGATGTTCTTCCTCTTCTAACAGTTCGATCGCATAAGATTGTAATAGAGTTTTTACCTGCGATCGCGTAAAAGTATTAATTAATTCATTACTACTCCAAGAATCTCTGCTGCCAAATAGATGCCCGCTAAATCTACCGCCACTAGCTAAAGAGTTGAATATTTTATTCCATAAGTTAGGGAAGGCTTCGGGATTACAAAAAGGCAAACAAAAGCTGGCGTTGATTAAATCTACTGCTTCGGGAAGCTGCAACTGTTCAAAGCTGACTATCTTGGTAGTTAATTGTAGAGTATTGAGATCTTGGCGGGCTAATAAACGAGTAATGGCATCGGGTTCTTTATCGACTGCCAACACTGCCCAGTTCTGTCTCAATATTTCTACAGTATCTCTGCCATCTCCACAACCGAGATCTACAGCTATACCCGATCGATCGAAGGTTGCTAGTGCCGTTAGAATGGTTTTTCTAGGCGAACGATTAGCAACCGCATCGTAATAAGCTTTCCAATCTCGTTTTTGGGTCAATTGTTCGTTACTCATTACTCATTACTCATTACTCATTACTCATTGTTGCAAACCCATACTCTTCAAATACCGCCTGTACTTCTGGAGTAGTTAAAAATTCGATCGATTCGATCGCCACTTCTCGATTGTCGCTATCTTTAATTACCGCAATAGGATAGATTACGGGAGAATGACTGTTTTCTGGGGCGATCGCTACTATTTCCACGTTATTGGTAGCTTGGGCATCGGTACGATAAACAATTCCTGCATCGACGTTACCTGTAGCTACGTAATTGAGAACTTGGCGCACATCTTTACCATAAATGGCTTTGGCATTGACGCGATCGGCAATATCAAAAGAGGTTAATACTTCTTGAGCATATTTTCCTGCAGGAACGCTGACTGGTTCTCCTAAAGCAATATTATTGATTTCTTTAGTAGTTGTATCTTTAAAGTCCTCGATCTTTAGCCGATTTTTATTGTTACCAACAGGAGCGATCAAAACTATCTGATTGGTTAATAAATTTTGGCGAGTTTCTGTTAGTATTAGATCCTGTTCTTCCAGAGCGTCCATTTTACTTTTAGCAGCAGAAATAAAAACATCTACAGGCGCTCCCTGTTCTATTT